>JBLYYW010000249.1:0-4398 GCA_048550155.1 Acidimicrobiales bacterium
CACAGCTACTACGAGGGATCGGGCCTGCTTCATCCCTGGGACGGTGTCACCAACCCGATCGACCCAGCGGTCGGGGCCAAACAGGACAAGTACAGCTGGGCCAAGTCTCCAAGATACGACGTGCCCGGTCACGGTCACCTCCCGTTGGAGGCAGGGCCGCTGGCACGGCGTATCGCTGCTGCTGGTCCCGGTGCGGCCGGGCATCAAGACGACGATCCGCTCTTCCTCGACATGGTCTCCAAGATCGGACCTTCGGTGATGGTTCGCCAGCTCGCTCGCATGCACGAGGCACCCAAGTACTACAAGTGGACGATGGGCTGGCTCAACCAGCTCGACCTCCAGGAGAGCTTCTACACCAAACCCGTGGAGCACGAGTCCGGGAAGGGATTCGGCTCCACCGAGGCCGCCCGGGGCGCACTGTCGGATTGGATCGTGATCGAGGATGGCAAAATCGAGAACTACCAGGTGGTGACTCCAACCGCCTGGAACATCGGCCCTCGCGACGGGTCGGGTGCGCTCGGTCCCATCGAGGACGCACTCGTCGGCTCACCGATCCACGACGTCAGCGATCCGGTGGAGCTCGGGCACGTGGCCCGCAGTTTCGACAGCTGCCTGGTGTGTACGGTGCACGCCTATGACGGCAAGACCGGCAAAGAGCTGTCCCAGTTCGTCGTGAACGGAATGGTCTAGGAAGGGCAACACTCTGCCGGAGTATCACTCCGGCAGTGCGGCGGCGCCTGTCGAAGCGGCCGTTGGGGTTTGCCCCTTCGGCCGCTGAGATGGGAAGGTCGGGTCGCAACAACAGGTCGTTCGAGGGGGTCCGGTCCGGTTGGAAACACACACAGGTGAGTTTGGCATTTCCGTCGATGATGCTCGGCGGCTGGCGCTCGACGAAGAGCTCAGCGCCCATTCGTCGAACCAGATCGTCGTCATCGGGTGCGGCAACATACTGAGAGGCGACGACGCGGTGGGTCCGACGCTCATTCGCCACCTGTGGGAAGCCGGCATTCCTGATTCGGTCACCGTTGTTGATGGCGGTACCGCCGGGATGGACGTTGCCTTCAAGATGCGCGGCGCCCAGAAGGTGATCATCATCGACGCCGCTGCCACCGGCGAACCGCCGGGAACCATTTTCCGGGTGCCGGGTGAAGAGTTGGAAGACCTACCTCAAATCGATGGGCTCCATACCCACAATTTCCGCTGGGATCACGCGCTGTCGTTCGGACGTTGGTTGCTGGCCGACCAGTATCCCGATGACATCACGGTGTTCCTCATCGAGGTAGCCGACACCACTCATGGGGCAGATCTCAGTGAGCCCGTTGCCGCTGCGATGATGAAGGCAATCCCCATGGTCCGCGCCGAATTCGAGATCAAAGCTGGGATGCACGAAGTGGAGGCGGGGAGTGTCGAGGGTGGGTGTGGTGAGGTTGCGGAGGGACGGAGCAGCTCGTGTGGTGATGCGAGTTTGATTGAGCGGAGCGAGACCGGAGCGACCCGGAGCGAGGCTCGGATGCACGAAGTGCAGATGGGGCGTAGCGGAGGCGAGCGAAGGCATCTAACAGTCACCTTCACCGAGAACGGCTACCTCCGCCTCGAGGCCGAAATTGCGGCCGAGTTCTTCCCCAATAACTCATTCGTCGCAGTTCCGCATGGCCAGGAATTGTGGCTGATGCCATTGATCGGGCCCGAAGGCGGCGGAATGTTGCTCAAACAACGGAACCTTGCCGGTGACCGCGCTGCCCTGGTGTGGGAAGTGTTTGCCGGCGAACCCCCGGTGGGGGACCGTCTCGCATTCTGGGATTCGGCGAACGGCGCCCTCCGTGTTGCAATGGGAGCGAGTGATGAATGATGAGCCCCTCCGATCAGCCAATCGCTACCGAGACGTTCGTGGAACTGGATGGCGGAGTGTGGCATGTCGACATCGTCGTGGTCTTTTCCGATGAGGCGGTGCGTCGCCGGGTGAACACGTACAGAACACGAAGGGAAGCCGAGATCGCGGCCACGTGGATCCGTCGAGCCGCTGATCGAGACATAGAAGGACCAGTACATGGTTGAAGTACTACACACACTTGTTGCCCGCCCTCAGCCGGTCGGTGTCTTTGGACTTCCGGCTGGTTATCTGTTGCTGCCAGCCGATCCTGGTTGCGACGACGTGCGGGTACAGCTGTCCGCGGGCAAGATGCCCGAGAGCTTCCCCAAGGAGCTGGCGTACTACCAGCTCGCTCTCGACGGTGACCTCGAGGGGGCGGCAGCAGCGTGCAACGACAGCCTGATCGGTCAGGCCAATCGACTGGTGCTCGACCCGTCTCCGGAGCACTACCACGAGCTGGTGGACATCGCATCCCGCATGGGTGACGAAGCATTCGCTACGCACATCGCGACGATCGGTTTCATCATCGGACTGCGACGTACACCTCCCGACCCGGGACGAACCGATGGGGAGTTCGCAGCCATGGCGGCGGCGGCCCATGCGACGCTCGCCTTGGAGCGCAGAGACCGTGCCGCGGCAATAGAGCACATGGA
This sequence comes from Acidimicrobiales bacterium, assembly GCA_048550155.1. Taxonomy (GTDB): domain Bacteria; phylum Actinomycetota; class Acidimicrobiia; order Acidimicrobiales; family SZUA-35; genus JABDIY01. Next base: position 2,524 of record JBLYYW010000249.1, read on the forward strand.
GTATGCAGCACAGATGGCCAAGCCGGTGAGTCTGGCACTGGCCGGGCAGCTCATGGGTCAGCTCGCCAACACCCAACTTGACGACGGCGGGGCTCAACGGGCCGCGGTCACATTCCAGGCCGCCATCGATGCGCTCGAAGGAACCGACCTCCATGTCAGTAGGGCTGAACTGCATGTGGCCGCCGGTGCGATGTATCAGGAGATGAGCGAGGCCGCTCCTCGTCTGATGCAAGCAGCGATCAACCACTATCACCACGCGATGGCGTTGGTGAACGCGGACACCGCGCCGGAAACCTTCGCCATAGCCAACGCCAACCTCGGGCTTGCCTACATCACGATGCCGATGAACGAAGCCAGCGATCAGCTCCGAATCGGCGTTGCCGTTCAGAGCATGCGTGAGGCGTTGAAATTCTTCGGCCCCGAGACCCACCTGGAGCGCTGGAGCAGCACCCAACTGAACCTCGCGAATGCACTGGTGTACATGCCCTCAAAGCATCAGGCCGAAAACATCGCCGAAGCAGTAGAGCTGTACGAAGGGGTTCTCGAACATCGTGACCGTCAAAGCGATCCCCAGGGTCGAGCTCGCGTGCTCGCCAACCAGGGCAATGCACTCGCCCACCTCGGATTCTTCGAAGATGCCAAGCTCAAGCTGCACGAAGCGCGATCGCTCTTCGAGGAGTTCGAAGAACACGACGCCGTCATGGCGGTGCGTGGGATCCTCGATGAGATCGCCAAACACGAATCGGTGGAGCGTCAGGACGGTGCCCCGAAACCACAGCCCAGCCCGGCCAGGATTGCCGAGAGCGCCCAGCGGATTCAGGACAACAGTGATCAGTTGGGTTCCGCGGTGGAGATCACGATCCACGGAAATGGCAGCTCCACGGTACGAACCGAGGACGGGTCTGATTTCGGAGGGCCGTCATGACGGCAACCGAATCTCACGTTGACCTCACCTTTGAAGATCGGGCACGAGCAGTTGACGCCGCCGTGACAGTCGTGGGGGCTCTCGAGTCACCGGCAGCGCGAGCTGGAATGGACCTCAAGGATGCGATCGAGGCGTTCCACAAGCCGGCGTTGATTCGAATCGTTCAATCGTTGAAGGCTGATACTCGAGGAAAGGAACTCCTCTTTGAACTTGTCGACGATCCCGACGTCCGCGCCGTCTTCGCCCTTCACGGCATCATCAGGGCCGATCCACTGACCCGAGCCAACCAGGCTCTGGCGGAGGTCCGGCCCTACCTCCAGAGCCACGGGGGCGATGTGGAGTTGGTCCGGATCGAGGGCAGGCGTGCGGTCGTGAAATTGTTGGGCTCGTGCAACGGCTGTTCCATGTCGTCGGTGACACTCCGAGAAGGAGTGGAGGACGCGCTCGTGAATGGTGTTGACGAAATCGACGGGATCATCGTGGCAGACGACGAACCCAGCCCGGCGTTCATCCCGTTGTCATCGGTGGGTCGACGGGACAAGCCGGAAACGGGGTGGGTGGAAGGCCCACCTGTCGCCGAGGTGTCAGACGGACAGATGGTTCGGTTCGACGTGACGGTTCGAGGAATCGACGAGAGCTTCGTGATCACCAACGTCGACAATCGGATCGCTGCGTTTCGCAATGCGTGCGCGCATCAGGGAATGACGCTCGACGGGGGAATGATCGATGACGGAGTGATCATTTGCCCGTGGCATGGTTTCAAGTTCGAGGCGACCACCGGTGAGTGCATCTCCGCTCCCGGCGCTCAGCTGGAGCAGCTGCCAACCCGGGTCGACGACGGTCACGTCTGGGTTCGGGCAATGTCATGACCTCGCTCCTGCGCTGCGGGCGCTGGGCGCCCGTTCTCGTCGCTCGGCTCGCTCCGCTCGATCAAAGCTGCTCGTGTTCTG
>JBLYYW010000250.1:0-3369 GCA_048550155.1 Acidimicrobiales bacterium
GATTGGCATGCGGTGCTGGCACAGGCTTTCACGCGCCAGCGGGTGCGGAATCTCTCTTCGCGCTCGCGTTCGGTGACTTCGTGGAGGTCGATAGGTGAGGCCATTAGGCATCACCTCCAAGTGCTGCGCCCACCAGGGTGACAGTGGACTCGTTGGTTTGGTGGCTGAGCACCTCACCATCGAAGACGACCACTGGAGCCAAGCTGCACGAGCCGAGGCACCGTGCGGTCTTGAGCGTAAGGCTGTTGTCCTCAGCGGTCTTGCCGGCAGCAACGCCGTAGGTATTGCTGACGCTGGCAACGATGTCGTCGGCGCCCTTGACGAAACACGCGGTGCCGGTGCACACCGTGCAGGAGTGATCGCCCGGGGGGTCGAAGGTGAATAGCTCATAGAAAGTGGCTACCCCGTAAACCATCGATGGTGGAAGTTTGAGAGCCCGTGCCACGTACACGAGGATGTCTTCCGACAGAAAGCCGAATACGTCCTGGGCAACGTGCAGGGTCTCGATGAGTTGGTCTTGGGCGTAGCGGCCCCGTTTTAGATGTTTGTCGACGAGGTCGAACCTGTTGTCACCAGATGGGTGATCCCCCTGTTGACGATTCGAAGCCCCGGCAACACTGCGCATTGTGTCGCTCATCGGTCCTCACTTGGGTGTCAGGCACCACGATGGCTGGAGCGAGGCTGGTTCTCCAGGGGACAAAGACCCAACGGTGTGTGACTGATGGAGGTCGCGAATCGATTGCGGCGCAGGGTATATGCAGAACTCTGCATGTGGCTCCCTGGGGGGAGTGGTGTTGGCCGGTGAGCTATACGCGGTTGGCCGAAGACCTGGGGAGGTGAAGGGAGAACAAACTGTGGGTCCCATCGTGGTGATAGTGCAGATCGCCGCCCATCAAACGGGCCAGCTTGAGCGATATGAACAAGCCAAGACCGATCGACCCGAGATGATCTCCGTTCTCGTGCGCCGAGGTATAGGGATCGAAGATCTGTTTGCGATGGGTGTCCGAGATAGGGTGGCCATCGTCGGCCACGGTAACCGTGGCGTTCGTTGCCGACTCGGAGAAACGGATCTCAACGTTTGGTCCCCCGTAGCGGGAGGCATTGGTCATGAGGTTGCGCAGGATCTGGCGCACTCTCTGCGGGTCGGCGAAAGCGGTCCCCGGCTCGCCGATCATCTGGGCAGACTCCAGTGGGGATGACGAAAGGGCGATCTCAACCTCCTCCGCCAGATTCACCGTCTCGCTATGGATGGCGAGCTTGTCGATGTCGCTGCGCGCCGCTACCAGCAGATCCTCAACGATCGATGCAGCCTCCTCGCTGTGCTCACCGATCATCTCCAGCAGGTCGTTGCGCTCGGTCTCGCCGAAGCTGGCACCGCGATCGGAGAGCTCATGCGAGAGCCCCACTACAACCGTGAGCGGAGTCCGTAGTTCATGAGAGACAGTGGCGAGGAACCGGTCCTTGTCGGCGGCGACTTGCTGTAGCTGGTTCATCTCGGCGCGTTCGCGGCGGCGGAGTCTGAGCTGCAGCGCGGTGGTTGCGAGCAGGGCGGTGAGGCCAAGACCGATCGCGACGACCAACCAATGGGTCTTTGGGGTGAGGTCAGAGAGAGCTTCATCGGTTGGAGCGACCGTCAGTCTCCATGTCGATCCGTCGAGGTCGAGTTCTCGTTGCCAATCAGGCCAGTCAGAGTCTTCGTCCTCGGGCACCTCGTTGTCGATCTGCCACATGACCTTGGACGTGATCGCGATGCCGAGGTCGGCTGTAAGCAGTATCTCGAGGCCCGGTGCCACCAGCACGCCTTCGATCTCGTCGAGTTCGTTCACAACAGGATGGGCGACTCCGAAAGCCTGTTCCTGGAACACGCCACCCACGGCCAGCAAGTCGGAAACACTGGGGGTGGTCTGGGTCAAAGCACCTTCGAACGCAGGGAGCCACAGAGGCTCGGTGGCGAGGTCGAAACCGAGGGCGTCAAGCTGAGACTCAATGGGGGTCTCGGCGATGACGACGTCGAGGAATGGACCTCCATAGACGTAGCGCAGCGGGTAGTAGACCGGTCGTGAGGTGTTGTCAGGCGCTATTCCACCGAGGCCGTCGAAACTGAGCAACTGGAGGGTTGGGACATCTTCTCTGGCCTCAGCCAGCCAGTCCGCGATTTCGGTGTCCTCGACGATGCTGACGTATCCGATTCCGATTACACCCGGGTTCATATCCATCTGCTCGACAAAGCGAGCGAATCGCTCCTGAGTCATTGTTTCGGAGCTGGCCAGGAAAGCGGCGACTGCCTTAAGATCGCTGAACGTACGATCGACGGTGTTCTTGGTTGCCTGTTCGATGAGTTCGGCGCGTTCATCTAGCCACAAGGTTGCGGCTTGACGGTTTTCGTTACGGATCGTGACTGCCAGCCCAATCGTTAACACGACGCCGGCAATGATGATCGCAACGGCGATCGGGTCTTTTATTGCACGCTTCATTGACACCCGGGTGGGCTACTCATCCTGTCGACAATAGAGCGCTCGACTAAACCAGTGACGCTCAGGTGATCCATCGTACGGCCGTATGACCGAACAGCCAGAGCGTTCACTGGGTTGCGGCAGGCACCTCGCCGAAGTACTCGACCAACCGAGCATCGGCCTGATCGCCAAACAGGATCTCGGCAACCTCGCGCAGGCCACCGGCCGTCTCGACGTCGGGTTCCGGAACCACTTGCGTGATCTTGGAGCGACGGCGGAGAAAGTCCTCGAGCTTGGTGATCATCTCAGTTCCTGCGGCAACGTGGAGTTCGACTCGCAGATAGTCGGCGTTCTCCATGATGTCCTGACCCATTGTTGGGTCAGTTCGGATCTCGTCGAGCATCTCAAACGCCCGTCTGCCGTACCGACGCCACAAGCGATCTGACAGCGGCTCTACATCGGGCTTGTGGCGCAGATCATCGAGCTTCATCAGGCGCGCTTGGCGGTAGAACTCGTCCCTGGTCGGCTTGGCGGGCTCGCCGTACCAATTGTGCGTGTCCTCTTCGAGTGGCACGCCGAGTTCCTCCACGGCATCAGCGACTTCCTCGCCGACATTGAGACAGTCGGTGAGCTTTCCGCCAAAGATCGAAATGACTTTGCGACCGAAGTCGACCTCAATCTCGTGTTTGCGTGAGAGCTTGGTCCAGTCGACATCTCGCTTATCTCCACCGTCGGTCCTGACGACCAGTGGGCGCACCCCCGATCGATCGGAGATGATGTCATCATTTGTCAACGGCTTGTCGAGGTCGAGACGAGCGTTGATCTGGCCCAGGAGGAACTCTCGATCATCATCGTCAACCGCGGTGTACGCGGTATCTACGCGCGTGTCCGTGGTTCCGATTACGGACCTTCGTCC
>JBLYYW010000251.1:0-3302 GCA_048550155.1 Acidimicrobiales bacterium
AAGTTCATCTTGCGGACGTATTTCCAGCCCGGCACATCGTCTTGGGTCAGCAGGTAGTCGGACGGGTCGAAGACGTCGTGCGGCACGGTTGTCATGGTGTTGGCTGCGATCGTTGGTGGAGCGGACTCGGCCGATCCGTCCGCTGACACCTGCTCGCCATCAGCGCCGCCTGCCGCCACAACAACGGTCTCCGGCGACGTGCATGCCGCCAGTAGAAGCAGGCATGGAACGGAGATAGCTGCAAGACGGCGCACGTAGGTGTATCGGCGCAACAGACGACGCGCCTGTAATCAAAGCGGATCGTATGGACCAGTGAGCTGATGAAGGAACTGATCTACCATGGGTGGTGCCGCTCGGGAGGTGACCATGCAGCCCGTAGATCCGAAGACCACCCTTGGCGTACCGGTACTGCCCCCGGCGATCCTCTCCGTCGCCGGAACCCGCCTGCGGGGCGCGCTCGGTCGGATTCATCGGGCCATGGCCCCACCGCCGGTTCAGATCCTCGAGGCAGCCCTGAGCTTGCTCGACCATAGGGTTCTCGTTGCGTTGTGCGACGCCGGTGTTCCTGAGGCACTCACGTCGAAGTTGACTATCGACGAACTCGCTGACCGACTCGATATCGACCAGCAGCGGCTGGAACGACTGCTCCGATTTGGTGCCGCCAAGGGCTGGCTTCGAATCGACCGTCGTGGGCTTGTACGGCCAAACGCCGTCACCGAGTTCCTTCGCTCGAACCACCCTGGGGGCTGGCGCAGGTGGGTCGACTTCGTGGCGGGCGACGAGATCGTGAGGGCGGTGGCCGCGTTGGACTGCACCTCCGGCGACGGATTCGCTGCGACCAATGGCGAACCCTTTTTCGAGTGGATGGAGCATCATCCTGACCGGTGGTCAACCTTCGACGATGCGATGGCCGCGGGTGCTCGCATGCATGCGCTCACCTTGGACGCCGCGATCGACTGGAACGGCGCCGACTCACTGTGCGACGTTGGCGGAGGGACGGGAGAACTGGCCCGTGTCATGCTCGACCGGCATCCGGACTGGCGTGCGGTGGTGTTTGATCTTCCCGAAGTGATTGACCGGGCGGTCGAACATCCGCGTCTGGAAGCGATCGGTGGGGACGCCTTCGTGGAGGTGCCGTCGGGTTTCGACGTGTACCTGCTCGTCAACGTGCTGCACGACTGGAACGACGACGCCTGTGTTTGGCTTCTCACCAACACGGCGGCGGCCCATGCGGGCGCGAGGATCATCGTGGTCGAAAGCAACCGCACCACCGTGCCTCGGGACGACATCGCCATTCGGGCCGACGTATTGATGGCTGCGCTCACGAGCGGAGGCCAGGAACGTTCGACCGAGCAGTTCGCTGCGCTCGGGCGTCGTGCCGGCCTCGATCTCGTGCGGACCACGCCTCTGGTATCGGGCGACGTCGCCCACGAGTTCAAAGTGGAGTAAACAAGCATGAATGGCCGGGAGGCTTTGTCCTCTGGGTGATTTGGCGACAGGTCGCCTAGAGTCGGGACCAATCAACCACACGGGGTCCTACCCAACGGACATGCATTCGGCGGTTGCGAGTGTTGGTTCAGCAGTCGTGGGAGTTCCGTCTCGAGAGCGGAGGCAGACAATGAGTTCGCAGAAGGTTTGCGCAGCGCTGATCTCGATGCTCTGTCTGTCGTTCGTCGGGGTGGCACCGGCCGCTACTCAGGACCAGATCTCCGAAGTGAATCAAGTCGAGTTGGCGGTGGAGTCCAGGACCGGCGCTATCGAGCTCGGCACCTGGCCTGCAGGCATCGAGGGCTACCGCTACACCCCCAAGACGAGCTTCGACTTCGGCAAGCCGCTGAATTCGGACGGTGTGGTTCCCGAATACGTACGAAGTTCATGCTTCAGGAGCGTCGAATCACCGGCCGGTGATCTCGACCATGTCCAATTCGGTGGCGTGTGCACCCTTGTCGTCGGCTTCACGAATCCGACCGAGCACACCCTCGACCGGGTCGAGGTGAGTTACGTCAGCGTTCCCACAGTGCGTAGGTCGGTCGGCGGGATCTCGACACACACTGACGTTGGCCCCGGCGAGTACGTCGAGTTCCAGATCGAAGTCAGCTACCGGAACCTGGGCGGGAACCGGGACTTCGTGACAGTCACCGGCCGTACGAACTCAACCGATCCTGCGGAGCGAGTGACCTTTACCGACACAGTCGCATACGACTACTGGGTCGAAGCCACCGCACCATCTGCCCCAACCGGTTTCGGCTACACGTTCACCAACAACACCTACACGCTGTACTGGAACCCACCGATCAACGACGGAGGCTTCCCGGTCACCGGGTACCGCGTGGACTTGCTGGAAATGGGGCCCGTTCCCCCGGGACTTAGCGGGCCAGGGGGCAAGCTCATAGCGGAACAGATTCAGGCCACGAAGCTCGCCTGCAATTTCGCCGGCCGCCCCGAGTTGACGGTGTGTGATCTGCCGAACAATCAGCTGCAGCAAATCGAGGGAGGCAAGAACTATGTCTTCAGGGTTCGAGCGTTGACCGACCACGTCATCTCGCCCGATGTTGAAGAATGGGCCCCGAAGCATCACAGTGAGGTCTTCTACGTGGCAAACACTCTTGGGCTCGAACCTCCGGCCAAGCCCGAGCCCACTCCGCTACCACCGCAATCGCCGGACCCCGAACCGACTCCGCCCGACGTTCTTGTGCCGGTCGCCGATTTCCAGGACGCTCCAAACCTGATCTCGATGATCAATTCGACCAGCTACTCGAACGGTTCTGATGCCCCGGTGCTGCGCCTGTATCAGGCGTACTTCGATCGCCAGCCCGACCTCGTCGGCGCCAAGTACTGGTTGGGAATTCGCCGCGACGGGCACGACCTGCTGGCCATCGCCGGTTTCATGTCCGGTGGGCAGGAATTCGCCAACAACTACTCGGGCGTTTCCGATCAGGAGTATCTGCGTCGGGTGTATGAGAACATGCTGGGCCGTACCTACGACCAAGCCGGCTTCAACTACTGGCTCGACATTCTTCGCGGCACCAACGACAGCGGTCTCAACCCGAACCTGGCCAAGCTGTCTCGTTCCGAGGTTGTGTTCTACGTGACCGGAGGAGCCGAGTTCATCTCCAACTACCCGTACACGAAGTGATGTTCGACGGGCGGCGGCGTCAGCGGCGCTGAGTCTCGTTTGACTGCAGTGTTTCGATGGTTAGGTTCTGTTCGGTGAGTGACGCTGTCGATCTGGACACCCTTCGCCAGATAGAACAACGAGTTCTGTGGTTGGCAACCCGGATTGTTGACGCCGCCAACCGACG
>JBLYYW010000252.1:0-9762 GCA_048550155.1 Acidimicrobiales bacterium
CCCATCGTCGTGGGAATACTCACACACGGGTGTTCGCCCGGTTGGGGCCAGGGCAGGATCGCGCTGATCGTGGATCGAGGTCCGGGAGAGGTGCAGAGCTCAGGACCGAGCAGCGACCGCAGCCGTTCGATGCGCTGATCGCTGAATGCTCCTATGCATACCCGGTCGAGTGCATCGTGGTCCCGTATGACGTTCACCAGCGGCTCGACCGCGCTGTCGGCCTTGGGGTCGATGTTGAAACGGGCCTCGGGAAATCTCTGGAGGAGGGCGTCCATCCGGGGTATCGAATGGCCATCGAACCGGATTTCGGCGAGCTCGGGCCACTCGATTTCGGAGATCTCCCGTGAATCGCCGGCGATTCGCTCAAGACTTGGGTCATGGAACGCGACGAGAACTCCGTCGGCGGTCCGGTGAACATCGGTCTCGAGATATCGATACCCCAGACCCACTGCATTCTCGAATGACGCCATCGTGTTCTCCGGCGCAGTACTTGTTCCCCCTCGGTGCGCAAAGGCGATGATCCCGTCGAAGTCGAGAAACGGAAAACGATCCGGGCGAGGACCCGTCATTGGAGATAGGGGCAGTGGCGGCAACCTCGGTCGCAGCACGGCCTTGTTGCGAGGTAACTCGCAGTCATTGCGAACAACCCGGTAACCGGATCCATGTAGCCCATCTCGTCCGCATCCGTGGCGGTCGAATGCCGATGGATGATCTCGTGGAACATCGGATGTTCAGGCGCCAGTCGGGTCGGATGTGGCGTCCGCAGTCCGTCAGGTCGTATGGCGTGTGAAGATGAGTTATCCGAACCTTCGGCCATCAGGGCTCAGTCGCTGAGGGCAGGATCGGAGAACTGGGGATCACGCTTTTCGAAGAACGCTGCTACGGCCTCGCTCTGATTCGGTGATCCGATCAGTCTGGAGATCTCGATCCGCTCTCTTTCGAAATTGGCTGCGCGGTCGAAACGTGCGGCCTCGGACAGGAGACGCTTGCCGGCTCGGATGGCGTGGGGAGACTTCGACGCGATCACATTTGCCAACTCCATTGCATCCGCACGCGGCGTTTCTGAGACCTTGGTCGCTAGCCCAAGATCCCGTGCTTCGCTACCCGAGACCGACCGACCTGTGAACGTGAGCTCCTTGGCCACGTCGACACCCACGAGATCGACCAGCATCTGGGTACCGGTCATATCGGGGATCAGTCCCCATCGAATCTCGAGAACGCTCAGCTTGGCGTCGGGGTGCACGATACGGATGTCCGCTCCCAGCGCGAGTTGTATACCTCCACCGAGAGCGTGGCCTTCCACCGCAGCGATGACCGGCACGCGAAGTTCTGTCCAGCCGAATACGGCCTGTTGGGCGAAGTGGGTGATTCGATCTTCGGCTGTGGCGGTGAGATCGAGCTGTTCGCCCCCGGACGCCAGCTCCAGGAAACTCACGAAGTCGAGCCCAGCGCAGAACGAAGGGCCCTCGCCGCTCAGAACTACCGCCCGCACCGAGGTGTCCTTCGCAAGCTCATCGGAGGTCTCGACCAAGGCTCGGAACATCTCGGGATCGAGAGCGTTCATCTTGTCCGGACGATCGAGCCTGACATCGGCGACAGGTCCAATCCGACGCACCTTGATCCGGTCTCGAACGTTCTGGACGTTGGCGTTCATGCCGCAACGGTACCGGTCAGGGACGGCATCAGACCAGTTAGGCCCTAGCCTCCCCAACATGGCTGTGAAGACCTCAAACCAACTCGGTCAGCTCTCCCGCTCGGTCGAGGGACGTGTGGTCATCGTGACCGGTGCGGCGTCGGGCATGGGACGAGCGGTTGCCCACCTGTTTGCTGACGGGGGCGCCCACGTCGGCCTGATCGATCGGACCACTGGAGGTATCGAGCTGGTGGCTGACGAAATCACCAATGCCGGCCACCGCTGCGCAGGTCGGGTTGCCGATGTAACCAATCGAGACGCAATCACACAGGCCGTCGAGGGCATTCGGAACGAACTCGGGCCGATCGACATCTTGATCAACAACGCTGGCGTTTCCATCCCGGCTCCGATCGACTCAGACGACTACGAGGCCGCATGGGAGTCCACGATCGGAACCAACCTGGAGGCCTACACGTTTCTCGTACGTAGCTGCCTCGATGATCTGCTTCGCAATGGCGATGGCCGGATCGTGAACATCGCCTCGACCGAGGGTCTCGGTGCGACTCCGTTCATGACCCCGTACACCGCGTCCAAGCACGGCGTCGTTGGTCTCACCCGCGGCCTGGCAGTCGAACTCGGTCGCCGAGGTGTGACCGTGAACTGCGTTGCACCCGGCCCAATTCGGACCGGCATGACCGCGGCGATCAGCGAGACCGACAAGGAGGCGTTCGCCAAGCGCAGAGTTCCGGTCGGACGATACGGATCTCCCGAAGAGGTCGCTCACGCAGTCCTCTCGCTCAGCTTGCCCGCAGCCTCGTATGTAAACGGAACGGTCCTGGTGGTCGACGGGGGACTCACCGCACAGAACACATGAGCCAGATCGGACTTCTGGACGGCCTCGCCACGACCCGAGCGATCCGCAGATTTCGGCCCGAACCCGTTCCCACAGAGGATCTCAGCGCGATCCTGTTTGCAGCAACGCGAGCGCCATCGGGCAGCAATCGGCAACCGGTTCGCTTCCTGGTTCTCAGGGATGGACCAACTGCAGCAATCGCCAAAGAACTGCTGTCGTCGGCGTTTGCCGAGGCATGGGAATCGAAGTCCGCAGCTGAGGGTTATCGAGAGGCCGGGTCAGAATCTCCTCGGGGTCGATTGAAAGCAGCGATGGCGGACATGATCGATCGATTCGCCGATATACCCGTCGTCGTGCTCGTCTGCACCACACCACGCCACCACACCTTGATCGATGGCGCCTCGGTCTATCCGGCGTGCCAAAACCTCCTGCTCGCCGCTCGTGCGTTGGGCTACGGAGGTGTGCTGACCGGCTGGCACTCCACGGTCGAGGAGCAACTCAAGGAACTCTGTGGGATTCCCGACGACGTGGTGATCGCCGCGACCATTCCCCTTGGCGTCCCCGAGGGCCGGCACGGTCCGGTGCGTCGCCGCCCGCTCGCTGATTCTGTCTACGAGGACCGCTGGGATGTCCGCGCGTCCTGGCCCACCGACCCCGCCGGTACGCGCTTTGCAAGCTGACGTGGCGCAGACTCCGAAGGTGAAGCCGACTCAGTCGGTCAAGCCAGCGCTGCAATGACGCCAGGACCAGTCGTCGAGACGTTCCATAGCCTCTCGCGCCTCGGCTTCACGCCCCATACCGGTTGCGGAGTTGTTCAGGACCGTTCGGACTTCGTCGAGGTCCGCCTCGGTGAACAGGTCCCGCCACTCTGTCCCGGTGCGTTCCAGGTATGCAGCCTGATCGGCGGCACTCAAGGGACGACTCTGGTCGATAGTGGCTTGAATCCCGACGCCAATCTCGGTCAGCAGTGCAGCATCAACGGAGTCCTGTTCGAGCCTCGACTCACTGGTGAGAGCTCCGGGCTCGATCCGGGGGATCAGTTCGATCGCCGCCTCGAATCGGCTCAGGACGTTTGCGAATCGTTGTGCGTTCGCGACCTCGGTGTCCCGTAGCATCCGTACCCGGAGCGGTTCGCTGAGCGTGCGGCTTGTCGCAGCAGCCTCCGCAGCCTTCGTTGCGTTTCGGCTCAACTCGTCACTGGATTCCAGATCGCTGCTGACGCTGAGAATGAAGCTGCACATATCCGTCTCCGGACCACTCAGTTCTGGGAGTCCGAGGTATTCCAATGTCGAGGGAACCGTGGTTGAGGTTGTCGCCAACGTTGGGGAGGTCACGCGGAAAGTTGGTGCGCTCTCTTCTTCGGCCCCACACGCGGTGAGGAACAACACTAGTGCGATTGGCACTCCAACGAGTCTCTTGCCCATGGTCTGCTCATCGACCCCGATCAAGAGCCACTTGAGTTTCCGGTGGTCGAAGTCTTTTCCAACCAGATCCGTGCCGATTTCCACCGGTTTGCCACATGCTGTGGTACTTCCAATCCACAGGGTGTTCGCCGTAGGTTCCTCCTATGGCATCCTTCACCGTTCAGCTTTCCTCCCACGACCTACCGATCGCCATCGAGTGCGACGGATATGCCCAGGAGGGCACCATGTTGACGTTCTTTCTGTTCGGAACCGACTGTGCGACGATCGATGCTTGGAGCAGACGAGTTGCAAGTTATCGAATCTCCGACGTGGTCAGCGTGGTGCGGGCCCAGAGCTTCGAGGTCAGTGAGGTTCCGGTCCTTGTTGCGTGCTGAATGCAGCGGGCGAGCCGAACGTCCAAACGGCACAGCCGACCACGTTGGATATGGCCGGTGCGGATTGCGCTGACTACCTTTCTGCTCTATGTATCCAGGAGCATTCGCCGCCACGAAGCCCGGTCATCCGGCGATCGTCATGGCGTCCGACGGTTCGGTGACCACCTATGCGGAGCTCGATCAGCAGGCGAATCGCATTTCCAGGGTTCTACGGGATGCCGGCGTCGAAGTAGGTGATCACGTGGTCTTCTGCATGGAGAATCACCGGATGTTCCTTCCGATCGCGTGGGGCTGCCGGTACGCAGGGGCGACCTATACGGCCATGAGTTCGCGCCTGACAACCGATGAGATGGAGTACATCATCGACAACTGCGGTGCCCGGGTGTTCATCACCTCGATGTTCAAGGCATCTCAGGCGGGCGAGCTCGAAAACCGGATCCCAGCGGTCCTTCATCGTTTCATGCTGGATGGCACCATCGGCGGGTATGCCCCGCTCGAAGATGCGGTCTCAGCTGCCTCGTCGGTTCCCTTGGAGAACCGAGTCGCCGGCGATGACATGCTGTACAGCTCGGGGACCACTGGGCGCCCGAAAGGAGTCTTCCAGCCCAAAGATCGTCAACCGCTAGAAGAGGCCGACTACCCGGTTGCGACTATGCAGGTCCTGCTCTTTGGGCAGACCGAGCGCTCGGTCTATCTCTCGCCCGCTCCGCTGTATCATGCAGCTCCGTTGCGGTTCTGTATAGGCAGCCACATCATTGGTTCCACGGTTGTGGTGATGGACCGATTCGACCCCTTGCACTTCCTGAAGCTGGTGCCCCAGTACGGCGTCACCCACGTACAAATGGTGCCAACCATGTTCGTCCGTCTCTTGAAGCTCGACCCCGCGGTGCGCACCGCTGCCGACACGAGTTCGATTCAGACAGTGATACACGCGGCGGCTCCTTGTCCGGTACCGGTCAAGGAGCAGATGATCGAATGGCTCGGCCCGGTGCTCCACGAGTATTACGCCGGCACTGAAGGCAACGGGATCGTGTACTGCGATTCAGAGATGTGGATCGCCCACAAGGGCACCGTCGGCAGGCCCATCAACTGCGAGATACACATCTGCGACGAACTCGGCAATGAGCTGCCCCCGGGAGGGGAGGGCACGGTCTTCCTCGGCGGCGGTGGCGAATTCGAGTATCACGGAGATCCCGACAAGACCGCGGGATCCCGCCATCCGGCCGGCTGGTCAACGCTGGGTGACATAGGAAAGGTCGACGAGGACGGTTTTCTGTACCTCACCGATCGGAAGGCCCACATGATCATCTCCGGGGGAGTGAACATCTACCCCCAGGAAGCGGAAAATGTCCTCACCATGCATCCCTCGGTGGCCGACGTTGCCGTCATCGGTGTTCCCAACGAGGAGTTTGGAGAAGAAGTGAAAGCGGTCGTTCAGCCAGCCGAAGGCATCGCCGGAGATCACGAGCTGGAACGCGAGCTCATCTCGTATTGCCGGCAGCAGCTTGCCGACGTGAAATGCCCTCGCAGCGTAGATTTCCGTCGCGAACTCCCGCGGCACCCCACCGGCAAGCTCTACAAGCGGCTTCTTCGGGACGAATACTGGAACGACCAGAAGGCGGTCGGCTGAATGGCTTCTGCGGGACCTTCACATCCCAGCGGCAGCGGATTCCTCCACTGCTCGGACGGCAAGGTCAGGTGGGGTCTGTACGGTGCGGCCGGCGTCGTATTCGTTCATGTCGACGGGCTCGGAGCGATCACTGTGCAACTCCAGAAGCGCAGTGCGTTCGCCCACGAAGGCGGATCCTGGTCGTGTGCCGGGGGTGCGATCGAGCCGGGCGAGAACCCTCTGGAGGCCGGTCTGCGCGAAGCGAGTGAGGAAGTGGGCGAGATTCCACAACCCACCACTTTTCATGGCGAGTTCGTATTCGCGCCAGCGGCGGACTGGAAGTACGTAACTTCGGTGGTCCAAGTACCCGAACAGTTCGGGAACTCCATCAACTTCGAAACCGACGAGGTAGATTGGTTCGAACCGGGGCAAGTGGACGCACTGGAGCTGCACAGTGGCTTCGCTGCTGCATGGCCCGAGCTCCGCTCGATCATCGAGGGGATTGAAAGGAGCACCAAATGATCGATCCCACCATCAAGCGTTCCTTGGGGCAGATGATCAAAGGAGTCCAGGTTGTCGGAGCCGCCCATGACGGGACCATCCGGGCCTACACGAGCCACTGGGTATCCCAAATCTCATTCGACCAACCGATCGTCATGGCATCGGTCAGCCCAAAGCACGACACCTACCCTCTGATGGTGTCGTCCGGTCGCTTCAGCGTGTCCATATTGGCCGCAGATCAGATCATGGCCGGTCAGTACTTCAGCTACCCGGGTCGCAAGTTCAACTATGTTGCTCCGGAGTTGCTCGAACTGGATGAATCAGGTCTTCCGGTAGTCCCGAACTCCATCGCCTATCTGACGTGTGAAACCTTTGATCGGATCGAGCGGTTCGACCACGACCTGTTCCTGGCCAATGTCACTGCGGTACGCGAAGGCCGACTGGGCGAACCGCCACTCCTGTACAGCGCTCGGCACGGATGGCGCCGCACCGGTGAGAATGCCAGAGAGAAGGGCGTGTCCATCAGAGACGAGCTACTCGCTCGGGTCGAGGACGCCGAGGGGTGAACCGGTGGGGTCAGACCCCGCAGGTCCCAAACGTGTTCGGATAGTTGTACCGATCGCCCTGCACCGCTCTGTCCTTGTATCCCTTCAGGACAGGATTGGAATCGAAGAACGCGTACTTGGCACTCAAGTTCGGCAGGTCGACGCCATGGACATAGGCGCTGAATGCTTCTGCAAAGTCCTCGTAGGGTGACGTTGTTGCGTACGCACCGGCGAAGTCATGCCCTCCGACGCAGAGCGTCTCAGAGTCCACGTTGTTGTTCGGATCGCTGTCGTTGTTTGCTTCGAATACCGCCAACTCCTGGGCCGACCAGAAGGTCGACACCCACTGGTTCAGATACGAGTCGGTCTTGAAGCACCAGTTGAACGCTGGAAAGCGCCCGTCACATCCCTCATGCCGACGTGAGTCGAAGTCGATCTGTTCGTCCAGCTGAGTGAAGACGTGCGAAAGCTCGTGCGACATCGTCAGGTCGGCCTCGATCGGGTTGATCCTCGTGGCGGTGTCTTGCGCCGCAATCAGCCACAGGTCAGCGGCGTAGCTGCCTCCAGCACTGGTGGATGGGCCAGCGTACGCGACGACACCAGCACCGTTGCCTTCGTACACAGCCAGCAACGCAACCGGGGATTGATGAGCCGGGTCCGCAAGCTCGGCCAACCGAGCCCAGGCGTCCTCGACGTCCACGTCGCGCACCCCGAAGCAAAGCTCGCGTATCGCACCTTCGCGAAGGCGGTAGATGCCACTGATCGTCAATCCGTTGAACGCCACATTGTCGATCGTGCAGTCGGCGAGATCAGAGGGATGCTCGGACAGGTCGGTGTGCCCGAACGGGTACAGGGTCACGAACTCGACATCGAGGGTCACCCACCGCATCATGCTTCCCTTGGTCAGGAACACCCCAGGCTGTTCTGGGTTCGTCCCTTCGAGATACCCCAACCAGTAGTTGTAGCCAGCGGCATCGGGGATACGTCCCAGCATGTTGTTGTACACCCGGGTCAAGAACTCGGCGTTGTCAGCGTCGCCGTAGGTGTTGATGAACTCGGGTACCTGGGTGAAGAACTGAGCGAACTCGCCAAAAAGGTCATGCCCTTCGGGGCGCTGCGGTGTCGGTCCGGCCGCGACCACGGTGTCCCACTGACCCAGCCAGTACTTTGCGCCCACCAGGTCCGGTGGACGGTTGAAGAACGCTTGGTAGAGGCGCAACAGGTTTGCATGTTCGGGCTTGAAGTCAGGGGCGAACTGCAACTCTTCCACCGTCGTGGCGGACTGGTAGTTCGACACCCACTTGGCATTGAAGGCCTTTTCGGCGAGGTTGTCCGCAGGTGTAGAGCCAGATTCAGCGCCGGCCGGGATCGTTGTGCCCAGAAGTCCTGCTACGAGGAGGAGGGCTGCTGCGAGTCGTTTCATCGGGTAAAGAACCTTTCAATTCGCCAGTGTTCGGCGGCGGGGACCAGTCGACATGGAGTTCCCCCGCTGTATCGACATTTATGTGCCGGACCTGGAGGCAAGAAGTCGGTGCATAGGTGTACTTCCTGCCGTGTGATGTAGTCCCTCCGCACTCATCCTTAGGTAAATCGATGTGGTAGCGATCGATTCGTGACCGAGCAGTGCCTGCAGCTCGGCGATGGTCCCTCCGTTGTCGAGCACCCCGACAGCGTAGGTGTGGCGGAACAAATGAGCCTTTTCTTGGTCCGGAGGAGCGATGCCCGCCCCACGCAACCAGAGTTCCACCACGTAATCCAATGAGGTAACGGTGAAGGGGCGGGGCTCGCCGGTACGGAGGAACACGACACCGTCAGGCCTGAGCGGACCTTCCGCAGCCTCACGTTCGGTCAGGTAGTCGTCGACGACATTCAATACTTCGCTACTGAGCGGGAGGCTTCTGGTCTTGTTGCCCTTGCCCGTGACACGAAGTCGCGGCGGATCTTCCCAGCGAAAGTCCCCGACACGGATGCCGATCAGTTCCGAGGCACGGACCCCGCACCCGGCGAGCACGGCCACCATGGCGAGGTCTCGTGAGGGCCAAAGAACGCGAGATTTGACCGGTGGTGAGCTGATGGCGTCCATGACCCGGCCCAGTTCCGCAGTGGTGAGTGCCACCGGAAGACCCTTCTCCTTCGAGGGGGTCTCGAACCCCAGGGTGGGATCCCGGTCGAGGTGGTTGTTCTTCACCAGCCAACCACAGAACCCGCGCATCGCCGACAACATCCGAGCCCGTGATGCATTGCGGTACCCCTCTCCGACGAGGTCGGACATGACCCGCAGCAGGTTGTCCTCGGTGAAGTCCGACACTGAGATCCGTGACATGTGGCCGAGGTTCACCGCATTGGGGAGGTCCGGGTCGATGGCTGGAATCGGGCGCTGGTGAAGGTCGGCTACCCGTCTGGCGAATGTGCCGATGTCGGTTCGATACCCGGCCTCTGATCGAGCAGACAATCCGCGCGACGATCGAGCCCGTTTCTCCAGCACCCAACGCTGGAACAGATCGGCGATCTCGTTCGTGGTTGTCGTGGACGCCGGCACGCTCTGCAGACTAGTGCGAGACAACTACCACCACGGCTCGGTGCCGTAGTGAATGGTTATCTCCTCGCGTGGAGCGATCGGTTGCAGCGAGATCAACGCGATCTCGAGCCGCTCTGCGTCGAGATCGAACTCCGCGTTGGGTTCGTCATCGTGATTGAGGAACGAGACAGGACCGAGGGCGATGAACGCATCTTCGCCGAATTCGAAATAGTGGTCGTAGAGAGACGTCTGATCCAGGAACTCCCGTTCATGGGAGGGAATGCGGAAGAGCTGATTGAGGCAGA
>JBLYYW010000253.1:0-11371 GCA_048550155.1 Acidimicrobiales bacterium
GCGAGGAGCTGATGGACCTGGCCCAGATCGGCCGACCCGGGGTTGCCGAGGGGATGCTCGAGTCGGCTGGACTGTCGGTCGTTTCTCGAGGCGCTACTGCCTCACGGTTCGAGTGGCCTGACCGCGAGATCGCATGGCGAGCGCTGCGGTCACCGGGAGTCTCACAACCACCCCTCCAGATTCTGGGCGAGGACGCATTGCGAGCCATCGCTCTCGACTCGATCGCCCGGTTCGAAGCACCCGATGGCAGCTACCTCATGACGAACGAACTCACCCACATCATCGCCGTTCGACCCGCCTGAGGGACTCGGACGGCAACCAAACCAATCAATCAACCCAACCACCAAACAAACCAAACCAAAAGGAACAAACCAATGAATGCACAAACCACCACCGAAGCTCCCGTCGAAGTCAACGGCGTTCCCGTCGCCAAGCTCAAGGGCACCATCGCCAAGTTGACCGAGAACCCCGAACTGGCCGACTTCCGTTTCGTTGCCAGGAACACCTGGGTAGAAGGAACGGCCAGCAAGTCCTCCATCTATGAGTGGTACGGGGCCGGGAGCGATCAGGTCCACGCCGCCGAGTTCACCGCAACCGCCGACCACCCGACCCTGGGCCACGGCCACGGTGCAACACCGCACGAGTTCGTGCTGCACGCCCTTGCATCGTGTGTCGGAGCCGGCATCGCAACAACGGCAGCCAGCCGTGGCATCACCCTCACCAAGATCGACAGCGTGGTCCGCGGCGCGATGGACGTGCGAGGAGTGCTGGGTATCGACCCCGACGTGCGCAACGGGTTCAGCACCATCGAACTGGAAGTCGACGTTGACGGCGATGCGCCCAGAGAAGACCTCGATGCGTTGATCGCTGCCTCCACCAAACGTTCCGCAGTGTTCGACATCCTCACCGCACCAACCCAGGTTGTCGTGCGACCAGCGTCGTAGGCCCTGCGACACATCACCCCACAACAAGCCGTGAATCTGTCCACACCGAAGGGTGTGGGCAGATTCGCGTTCCCTACGTTTCGGACCGCGCCACTCGCTCTAGGCGCAGATGGCCGGCTCGGGCGGCTTCGGTGGCCACAACATGCACCATCGCATCGGCCTCGGCGCGGTGCCCCTGTGCCCGCCGGACCCGTGACAGCCACAGTCTGCTTTCGTTGGCGTAGAGCGCCGACCCGCCAGCGGAATCAGCCTCGAGGGCACGCCCGAGGTAACCCTCGGCCGCATCCAGCTCACCAAGAGTAAGCGACAGCATCCCCAGGTATCGATCAGCCCAGCCAAAACAGTGCAGCCCAGAGCCTGTCACCACGTTGCTGCCGGCCAGAGGGCTGAACTTGTCCCGCAGGACCCTGCAGGCCTCTTCATCCTCCAGCTGCACCGCCGCCTCGATCAGGAGCACCATCACCGTGGTCCACATGGAATCCGGTGGAAACTCGAAGCCGGTTCCCTTGATGTCGGCGAAAACCGCCCTCGCTTCCTCGATCGACCCGGTTTCCGCCAGGAGCAGCGCCAAGCCGGGGGTCCACACGCTCGACGTCTCGTCCTGTGACATGACACGCCGTACCAGCGGGGCCATTGCGGACAGGCGATCCTGTTCTCTGCGGATCATGAACATCCGCAGCCCAAACGTTCCAGAACCGTCCTCCTCGGGAAGTGAATCGGCCATCTCCAGGCAGCGCGCAGCTCCCTCTTCGGCTGCGGAGAGATCTCCGTCGTAGAACGATTCCATTACCAACTGGTTGACTCGAATGAACTGCCAGAACGCGGAATGGATCTGCTCCTGCATCGCTTCACGCACCCGGGCCAAACGACGAGCGTCTTCGTGGCGACCCGTCATCAAGGCAACCAACGCCTCCACATGGATGGCATGGAGCGCATTGTCACCATCGGGAAGGCGGGGTCGGAGCTCGGCAAGCCGTGAGACGAGGGCAGCTGTCTCCTCGTCAAGACCCCGGAAGAGGCGAACCTGGCTGACGTAGACGTTCAGCAGCCTCGCCTCCAGCGGGGCCGATCCCAGCTCTTGAACCAACGGGTAGGTCGACCGAAACGTTCGTTCCGCGTGCTCGGTCTGGCCAAGCATTGCATGAGCCCGGACCTGTCCGATGGCGAGGCGGGCCCGCAGTGAATGTTCGTTTGCGAGTTCGATGCCGTCGGCAACCGCAGAATCGAAGGCCTCCTGCGCTTCCTCCAGGTTCCGAAGTGCGTCACGACTCGAGAGCCCGGGCCGCCACACGGCGTCCTCGTACCGCAGCGCTGATTCGATCAGCAGCTCGGGATCGTCGCTCGCACGGCTGTCGGCCACGGCTGTTTCCAGCACGCGGGCTGCGGTCATGCTGGCGCCAGCTCGAGTGAGGGCAATACCTTCATCCAAGCCCAGCCTGGCGCGCAGCTTTTTGTCGCCCGGGTCGACCAGCGACCGGGCCTGGGCCAGGTCCGCCGCAGCTTCGTCGAAGGAGAGCTGGTCGATGGCGCGTTGTGCGGCAAGGTCGAGGCGCCTGATAGCCAGCGGTCGAAGCTTCCGATCGGCCATTGCTGCCTCTGAGGTATGAAAGGCGAGTGCATGGAGGTATTCCTGTTCATCCTCCGACACCGTCTCGATCGCATCGGCGATTTGCTTGTGCATCCTGGCCCGACGTGAGGGGCTGAGGCCGTCCCGGAGCGACGATCGAATCAACGCATGGCTGAAGCGAAAGCGATCGATGCCGACGTCGTCGAGCAGTCGGGCTGCGATCGCATGCTCGAAGTCGGAGAGCAGATCCAACTCGTCACGACCCGTCGCCGCAGCTGCGATGTCGAGGGTGAACTCCAGGCCCAGGATCGACGCCACCTGTAGCGTCTCCCGAACCGCCTCGTCGAGACCAGCGAGCCTGCGGTGAACGGCGCCCGCAATATCGACCGAACCGTCGTCTTGGTTGACCGCTTGCAGGAGCAGCGGGTTCCCTGCGGTCAGTCGCATGACTTCCGGTAGTTCAACGGAGGTACCGACGAACCGCAGCGCGTCTTCACCGCTCAGTCCGTCGAGCCTCACGATCGACGTGTTCCGCGAGCCCTGGCCTGCGGCGAGAAGGTCGAGAACTCGCGAGTTGATGTCGGGTGCCGTATCGCGAGCTGTGAGGACGAAGGTGATTTGGGCAACCTGAGTTCGTTGCTGAAGGTGGGCCAGGAGCTGCAACGTCGAGTCGGCCGCCCAGTGGACATCGTCGATGATCATGGTCACCGCACAGCCTTCCGCGTAGGCAATGAGCCACTGAGCGACCGCTTCGAACATGCGGAACCGCTTGGTCTGGTCATCGGCCTGATCGTCAGCTGATTCGCCATGCGTGCGTTTCCACGGAAGAAGCCGATCCAGCTCGGTGGGGATGTGATCGATGGCCGCGTCGCGTTCAGCGGGGTCAGAACGCTCGATCGAGGATCGGATCGCCTCGATGAAGGGTTGATAGGGCACCCGAAGGTCTTCGTTGTTGCGACCGAACAAGACCCGATGCCCCATCGCCTGGGCGGCCCGGGCAACTTCGGTCGCCAGTCGAGTCTTGCCGATTCCGGGTTCGCCCAGGAGCCACAACCAGCCGAAGGACGTGCTGTCGGCAGGTCGTGACAGGAGGGCCCTCGATTTCTGAAGCTCGTGCTGGCGACCCACGAACATATGGCGTGCGTCGGCTCGTAGTTCGGCTGGAAGCTGCTCGACGTTGGGCACGGTCGGCGATGGTTCGGCGTCGGCGTCGGCGTCGGCGTCGGCATCGGCATCGGCATCAGGGTCTGGGGGCGAATCGGTTTCTTCGGCGGCGATGAATCGGTAGCCGCGGCCATGGACGGTCTTGATCGCCCACTGGGTTCGCCCGTCGTCGTCGAGCGCTCGGCGGGCCTGCTTGATCCGGGTGGTCAGCGCTGACTCGGACACGAAGCGGTCTCCCCACACATTGTCGAGGAGTTCTTCCTTGGTGATCAGGCGATCGGGCTGTTCGACCAGGTACTGCAGGACATCGAAGACCTGAGGCTCAACCTGGCGGACGCCATCGGGTCCGATGACCTCAACAGTGTCTGTGTCGATGACGAATCGACCGACGCGATAGCGCGTCACGGCCTAGCGAGCGAGCTCGTCAACCTGGGTAATCACGTCGGCGGGCAGCCCCAAATCGGCGGCATGACGGCGCAAGGCATCGACGTCCTTTGCCTCGTACAGGCAATAGGTCTTCTTCTTGTCGCCGGACAGAAACGACGTGATCCACTTGAGGTCGTTGCTGTCGTTGTACTCGTCGACGAGGCGAAGCGCTTCGTCCTCGGGGTCGAAACTCTCGGCAAATTCACGTTCGATGATGAACATCGGCATTTGTACCGTTCCCTCTCAGCCGGCGTGCAACCCAGTGGCACCAGACTCCCACCCGCATGGTCACTCCGCAAGCAACTTCTGCCGAAGAGGTGCGAGCCGGCATCACCACGAGGCTGCAACTGGCAAAGCCTCGATAGTCCTCGATTTCGTGACAGAGTTTGGGTGTGGAAGAGACCGGACTGTCGCCCTCGATCGCATCGCGTTGGGATATCCCGAGCTGGTATCGGCGCGTTGGGCTCGGAAGTTGGCTCTTTCTGGGGATCGTCGCTGCGATTGTGTTGTTTTCCGTTCTGATCGCCGCCACAAGCGACATCATCGCCCCGTCTGTGCTCGGCGCATTCATGGCGATTGCGTTCCTGCCCGTCGTCGACTGGATTACCGACCGCGGCCTGAATCGTGCGATCGCCGCGGGGATGGTTGTCGCCGGACTCGTGGTCGGGGGCATCGTGTTGGGCTGGGTGATCGGATCCGCGATCGCCGGGCAGGCCGACGAGCTGACGGCGAATCTCGACAGCGCTGTCGCCGACATCAAAGACTGGACTGCAGATTCTCCCGTGAGTGAGGATGTCATCGACAACATTCGTGAAACGGCGGGAGAAGCCGGCACCATGATCAGCAGCGGTCTCGCCGGTCGTGCGGTCTCGGTCATCGACTCAGCGTTCGGCATCGTCACCGGGCTGATCCTCGGAGCTGTGGTGCTCTACTACCTCCTCAAAGACTTCCCGCAAGTCGCCTCGGGGCGGTTTGAGAATGTGGAGGACGAGGAGGAACGGGCGATGTTCCAGCGGATCGGACAACGAACCGTCGACAACGTCCAGAACTACTTCCGAGGGCGAACTGCGATGGCGATGGTGAACGGGGTTGCGATTGGACTCGCTGCGGCGGTCTTGGGTGTGCCTGCGGCCATCGCCATCGCAGTTGTCAACTTCGTCGGCGCTTACATCCCCTACCTCGGGGCATTCGTCGGCGGTGCGTTTGCAGTTCTGATGGCGCTGGGTGAAGGCGGATTTGGCTTGGCACTGGTGGTTCTAGCTATCTCACTGGCTGTCAATCTGCTGTTGGAGAACCTCCTCGAGCCTCGTCTCCTCGGTGACACGATGGATCTGCACCCGTTGCTGATCCTTCTCGCCACCTCACTCGGCGGGCTCATCGCCGGCATGATCGGCCTCGTTCTCGCAGCACCCGCCGTCGCGATCGCGATCGACGTCAAGAACGAACTGAAATCCATGGGTTTCTTCGACGACGACTGATCCAACCCCACGATGGTGGGGAAGGCCGAATCGCTGCGACAATGGTGGTGTGTCGGGCGCAGAGACCACGGAACATCGTGTGAAGAACATCGAGGGGAAGCCGCAGTACGGGACATCAAGCCTTGCATCAGATCCCGCTACATCCGCCCTGACCTACACGGTGAACCAACTGCTCGGTGGCAGAACCTCCGGCGCCCCGTCGACCTCTGGCATGGAGCTGATCGAAGTGGTCGCTCTGGAGTGGAACCGAGTGCTCACCGTCCATCGTGCAGCGCTTTCGACTGCCACCGCTCCGATGTTGCCGCCCGCCGGCCCTCTACCCGACTTCGAAGCGCTGGTGGAGGAAGACCTGGCGAGGCGGGGGATTCAGAGCGGTCGGCTGCGAGGTGTCAAGGTCGAGGACCGCGAGATCTCCGAAACCGCTGCGGCGGTCCGGCTGGACACGATGCGGGTCGACGCCGAGTACGCACGCCTGTCCCAACAGTCGATGCTCGACGACGTTTGGGAGCGTTTGCTTTCAAACGAGCCCAGCGTTGTTGCCGGTGTGCTGGGCATCGCGTTTCGTGGCAACGAACTTGCCGCCCGGGCGTTGGAGGTAACAGGGAACTGCGTGGTGTTGGAACTCATCGCTCCCTCGTTGGATCGGGCAATTCCTTCAAAGAAGCCGGGTACCAATCGCAAGGGTGCGCCCAGTGTGGTGCGGGCCACTGCTGCCGATCGTCATGACGCGTACCGCCAATACGTACTGGGGGCGGCGCTGTTGGCCGCTCGAGAGGTCGTGGCGGTTGCCCCATCGATCGATTTCGTCGACGTGTCTGTGCTGACGCTGGAATCCAAGGCTGCTGCGGCGGCCGGCGGTGCGCCCAAGGGGGTGGCCCGGTTCTTCGTGACCAGGTCGAGCGTTTCGAATGTCAACGTGTCGCTCCCTGCTGACGAGCTGGTGCTTTCATGTGCTCATGCCAGCCGGATTGCGCTTGGTCGCAGGGGTGGTTTGAAGCCGATCGGTCTCGAGTACGACAAGACCGACAAGCAGATCATCACCGCTCTACTGGATCCCGACCGGGACGATCCGAGCGTGGTGCAGCGGATTGGTCGAGCAACCAGCGAAGCGGTTTCGAAGTCCGGCGAGTTCGGCTCGAAGCAGCTCAAGCGGGTCGGCGACACCAGCTCGGCCGCGGCGCAGACCGTCCGACGCCGGGTCTCCCGCAAGAACGATGACGACTAGCTGATGGTAGGCGCATCGGTCCGCTTGGGGCGGTGGGTGTGCGGCGCGGTTGTCGCGGGCGTGCTCCTCCTGATCGCCTCTCCTGCCTTGGCTCACACAGGCTTTGAGTCATCGTCTCCAGCCGACGGTGACGTCGTTGATCAACCGGTATCTCAGATCACGCTGACGTTCACCGGAGAAGCTAACCCCGTTGGTGACGGGTTCGAGGTGCTCGACGCCGACGGAATCATTCGGGTTCCGGATTCGGTCACGACGGCCGACAACCTCACATGGACTCTGCGGTTCGACGACCCCCTCGTGGGCGGCATGGTCGGCGTGCGGTGGAACGTCGTTGCCCCAGACGCCCACCCCATCGAGGGAAGCTTCAGCTTCACGGTGTCGGCACCAGCCCCGACAACAACAACCGAAGTTCCGACGACAACCGAAACGCCGACAACCAGCACCAGTACGACAGCGACCAGCACGTCGACGACGGCGGAGTCGGCGGTAGTCGAAGCGACAGCTGCTGAGACCGTAGATCTCGAAGAGTTCCTTCTCGTCGAATCCGACACTCCTCGGTCGGCATCCTTGGTGAACCGAATCGGTCGGGTCCTGTCGTTGTTGGGCGTTGTTGGCGCGATTGGCGGTGTGGTGTTCGCTGCGGTCGTTCTTCGCGGTGATCGTGCTGACCTCCAAGCCGTGTTGTCGCTGATCCGCGTGTTCGGCGCACTGGCGGCCCTGGGTGCCCTCACCGAAGCAGCCGCCACCACCGCAGCGTTGGGCGGAGGTTGGTCTGCATTGTCGTCTGGAACAGCGCTTGGTGATGCGTTGTGGTCATCATTCGGACTGGCCGTCGGCCTTCGGATCATCGGCGGAGCAGCCATCGCCGGTGGCACAACGTTCCAGACGATCTCGACTGCCAAGGTCGATCAGACGGAGAGCCGGCTAGCCGCTGTGGGAGCAAATCAGCGATTGTCCTCGGTTGCCCGAGGCACCGTCCAGGTTGAACCGACTGCTCACGATCCCAACCTGGTCTGGGCGATCCGGTCGAACGCCGCTGCGATCGTGGGAGTCTTGTTGCTCTTGGTGTCGTTCTTGTTCGATGGCCACACGGTGTCGGAAGGGCCACGCTGGCTCCATGCGCTGATCAACTCCGTGCACGTTGCCGCCGCTGCAACGTGGGCGGGTGGCGTGGGGATGCTGGCTGTGGTTCTGATGCGCCGGAGTCGACGCGGCGTGCCGATCAACGCGCGGCCGTTGGCGCTTCGATTCTCCGTCGTTGCCACGGTGGCCCTTGTCGCCGTCGCCGCGGCAGGAACCGTGCTCGCCGTCATCATCCTTGACGCGGTCTCGGACGTCTGGTCGACACCATGGGGCCGTCTCCTGATAGCCAAGGTTGTGTTGGTTGCCGCGGCAGCTGTAGGGGGTGGGTACAACCACAGAGTTCTGGTGCCCGAACTCGACCGGGCACCCGACAACCCCCAACTCAACCGCCGTTTCAGCACGGTTGTGACGTTCGAGGCCGTCGTGCTTGCGGCGGTCATCGTGGTCACAGCGCTCTTGATCGGAGCTTCGACCACCTAAGCAGCTTCTGGCCGCTCTAATTGTCGCTGCGGTTCGTTCTGGCGGCCCGGAGTGTCGCTGGGCGATAGTTGCAGCGGCCAGTTGCGGTCTTCCCGAGTCCGTGCGACCACGACGAGTCAGTCGCCAGGTCGGGGGATCTCATGGATGTCGACGTCGTCGGTCGTCACGACCGGCCGACCCAGTTTGGTCGCCAGTTCAGGATAGGTGTCGAGCCACCATCGAGAAGACCAGCCGATGGCGACGTACCGCGTTCGCGTGCCCAGCGAATCCAGCCCGCCGACCGCTTCGGCGTCATCGGCGGGTACCCCCAGCCACGTGCCGTCGGTTGCCCGAGGAAACGGCTCTACCGGCCGGTCGCCGAGTTCGGTCAACCCCCACGACCCGTCGTCGATCAGGGCGAAGGGCTCGCTCGGCGGGATGGTCTCCTCGATCGTCGAGACGGCGCGCTGCAGTCGATGCCACCAGCCATATTGTTCCCATGTCTGTGGATCGGGTAGGGCTACGTCGTCCTCGGCGCAGATCCGCCTGGCAACCTCGGCACAGCGGACATAGAAATCCAATTCTTTGGCAACCTGGTCGGCCAAGGACCGGTGGCGCCAGCTGTTGTCCGAGTGGAGTCGGTATCGACTCAACGGTTCGATGTGTCGGCCCATGATCCCGGCGAATGGGGCCACCTCGAACAGCAGTGTGTCAGCCCCGATTCGGAATGTCTCTTCATCCATAGGAAGAACCCGATCGAGGAACGCCCGACTCCACGCGTTTCCGCTGGTTGGCGGAAAGCGCATCGTGGCCGGACCTTTGGCGCGAACCCGGGCTCGAACATCGCCGACCGGTAGATCGCGTCCAAAACCCGGCACCAGCCGACCGGTTTGAGCGCCGGCAGCGTCGACTTCGGTCAATGGCCAATGGGTCTTGACCAACCCGGTCCCGGCCAGCTGCTCGGCGGCCACTGCAGCAGCCTCGGGTTCGAGGAGATCGTCCGCGTCGAGGAAGATCACGATCTCGCCTGACGAGCGGAGGAACCCGCGGTTGAACGCCGAGCCCTGCCCTCCGTTCTCTTTGTGAATCCCAAGCAGCCTGTGGTGGTACCGGTCGATGACTGCCGCCGACCCGTCACTGGATCCGTCGTCGACCACAACCACCTCAACCTTGGGATGGGACTGGTTGAGCGCACTCTCGATGCAGTCACCGAGGAATGCGGCGTAGTTGTAGTTGGTGATGATGATGCTCACCAACACGTCCGCGTGCCCAATCATCGGAGCTGAACGACACGTACCCGCTCGGTTCGCAACAGTTCGGTGCCCAATTCGGCGACCAGGGGGTCGAGCCACCGGTAGTGGTCGAACCACCAGAACACAGGGGAGCAGAATGCCAGGTGGGATATCCCCGCTCGGTGGAGTTGCTCGACGTCGTGCTGAAACTGTTCGGCATCGGTGACCGACCAATGCCATTCGAGGTGGGTGTCGGCAAGAAACTCATCGAGTTGAAACTGGCCGAGGTCGGCCACCTGCACCGGCTGATTGGTCGGGACGACGGACCTCAGTTCGGCTATCCCGGCTTGTTGCCAGTCGGCCCAGGTCATGGACCGAGCGGCCAGTCGATCGATGGCATCGGCGAGATCGTCACGACCAAGACGCCTAAGGGCCGGGCCGTCGTGATCGACCATGATGTCGACCCGTTCCCGATCGAAGACCCGGAACCGGTCGATGTCGCACGAGAGGATGTCATCGGCTGGAAAGCACTCGAACTGTGCAAGGTCCCCGCCCAAGGCAAGGATATTCACTTGTGCGGGTAGGCACTTTTCGCAAATACCACAGTTCAGCCGATCGCCCGCCTGTTTCGAACATGGTCGCAGCCAGCGCTGAGCCAACTCCCAGTCGGCGATAAATGCGAGTCGTTCCCTTCGAGAGGTCTCGAAGTGGGGGTGTCGGATAGTCATATGTTCTGTTGAGAAGTTGGTGTCGAGCTGTGGCAGACTTCCGACCGGTTTCGGCGTGGCAATCGAGCCTGATGACGGGGCGATGGTGATCGCGGCGAACCGGCCGGCGAGCGCCTGACCGAGCGAGCCGAGGCACGATCCGTAGAAAGAGCGTTCCCAGTGGACTCGGTCCGGTGTGTCGAGCTGGGCGAGGTTGGTTCTCACTTCTACCAATCCGAGGTCCAGCTCATCGGCGATCGCCTGTATTGCCTCGCGAGCCTTATCACTCGATTGTTCTTCGAACCCCTCTACGTAGATGAGCGCCGTGATCCGATACGGATGGTCCGGAGCGACGAGTGTGAGGTTCCAGCGCAACGTCGCCAGGGAGTCGACTCCTCCGGAGAAGAACTGACCATGGGAGCGTGGAGGTAACACGGGTGGGACTGAATCGACAGGAGCCTCCAGTTTCAGGGGAATCAGCGCGGATCGGGAGAAATGGCGTGTCCACGCCAGAGCAGTAGAGAGCGTCTGGTACAGGAGCGGCGACACCGGATCGGATGTCTTCAGGCGGGCCTCCCCGCTCAACTGGGCCATCACCGCACAGGCCGGAAGGAACGCTTCGACCTGGCGAACAAGGGCTTCGGGGGTCGACGTCTCGATCCACAGCTGCTGTGGTCGCCGGTCCGCTTCCTCCCAGTGGACTTCGGCAGCGAGGGTGGAGAGCCCGCTGGGATTGGTCTCCAGGTCGCCGAGCTCGAGGATCATCGGTTGCCCGTGCCGACCAGCCGGCAACCTCCCGGCTTCAGGCTGTTCATCAGATCGAATGCCTTGATCCGGTCGGTAGAGGCGAGCAGAGGAAATGTGTCTCTGAGTAGACGGTCGAAGTCGTCGTAGGTGTCCAGCCACCACCATGAACCCGACGAGAACACGATGGTCGTTGCCCCGTCGGCCTGCATCCGGTCCAATTCTTCCAGGGCCTGGCTCGAGTCAGCCGGCGGACCCCACCAGATGCCGTCTCGCTCGAGGAAGGGCACCACATCCGCACCAGGGCAAATATGGGTGAGGTCGAGTTGGTCGTCATGGACC
>JBLYYW010000254.1:0-6499 GCA_048550155.1 Acidimicrobiales bacterium
AATGTGGTCGTGTTCCTGGCCAGCCCGGTTGCATCATATGTAACGGGCGCCAATTGGCGGGTCGATGGTGGCACCCTCAAACACGCCAACTTCTGACGCTCAGCCACCGCCAGGAGCGGTTCCCCTCCGACTCCTCACCTGGCAGGCCATCTTTGCGTTGGCCGCAGCCGCCATCGGCGGGGTTACCGCTGTCCTGCCACTACTGCGCGACACCCACAACCTCGCCACGACCACGGTGGGGGTCATCGCCGGAGCCGGGTTTCTCGCCGCGTTTGTCGGACAGGGGTTCCTGGCACCACTGGCCGAGCACTGGCCCCGTCGGCCACTGATCGTCGCCGGACTGGGAATCACTGTCCTGGGCCTACTCGGGATGGCCATCGGTGAGAACGCGTGGCAGTTCGTGCTCGCACGCGTCGCCATCGGCTGCGGCACAGGCGTCGTAGTACCGACGGTTCGTGCAGTGGTAGCCGGCTCAGATCCCGATCGTCTCGCAGAGAATCAGGGACGCCTGGTCGTGGGTGAGATGTTCGGCTTCGTCGCCGGCCCTGCGGTCACAGCCGTCCTGGCCGAGCTGTTCGGGTTGAGCGTCGCCTTCCTGGTTCTCGCCGCAGCTCTGGCGTTGTTCCTTCCTGTCGCGTTCGGGTTGCCCGACATCAGGCCGACGATCAGTGGTCTCGAACGCGAATCGGTACGAATGCTGCTCCGCCGTCGTCGTCTACGCGGTGTGGTCATGATGATGGGTGGGTATGCCCTGGGGCTCGGCACGTTTGAGGCTGTGCTTCCGCTACAGGTTTCTGACCTGGGTGTGTCGACGGCCGGAATTGGGCTGTTCGTCACCGTGTTCGTCGTTCCCATTGCGTTCTCGAGCGTCGTCGGTGGGCGGGTGGCGGATCGGCTGGGAGCCCAGCCCATTGCCGCGGTGGGCATGATCGCTGGATCGGCGCTGTTCATGCTTCTCGGCGTTGCTCCAGGATTGATTTCCCTGGGTGTCATCTTGGGCTTGGCCGGCGTGGCCGACGGCTTCGGGTTCACCGCTGCCCTGGCGGTTGCCTCGGCGGCGGTGCCACTGGACCGGCAGGCGACCGCACTCGGGGTCGTCGGTGCCACCGAAGTCCTTCTCGCTGGGATGGCAACGATTCCGGCCGCGTGGCTCTTCGACCGCTACGGGGCCAGTGTCACCTGGCTCGTGATGGGTGGGATCATGACACTGGTTGTCTCGATCGGCGCGCTCGTCAGTACCGGTCAATCAGGCCGCACCCCCGCTCCCCTCTCAACCCAACTACCTAGGATGTGATGCTCATGACGATGCAAGCGGTGATCTTCGACCAAGCAAACAGCCCGCTTCGACTGGCGGAGGTGGCACGGCCCGAGCCGGCGGCTCATCAGGTTGTGATCCGGGTAGTCGCATGCGGAGTCTGCGGATCCGATCTACATGCAACAGCCCACGATGGCGGTATCGCCCGCAAGGGTGGTGTTCTCGGCCACGAGGTGACGGGCACAATCGATGAACTCGGTTCGGGCGTGAACGGTTGGGCGGTTGGTGACCAGGTCTACGTGATGCCGGTCGGGTCGTGCGGGAAATGCCCACGGTGCTTACTCGACCAGCCCGAGCGCTGCCCAGAACAAGTCACGTTCGGGGCACTCGGCGAAGACCAGCCCGACGGCGCCTACGCCGAGTATCTGGTGTGTTCGGCTACCGATCTGATCGCCGTGCCCGAGGGTGTATCAATGGACCTGGCTGCGCTCACCGAGCCGCTGGCGACCGGGTTGTTGTGTGTCAAACAGGCCGAGCTGGCCATCGGAGACCGGGTACTCGTCATCGGTGCCGGACCCATCGGATTGTCGGCCGCACTGTTCGCACGTTTCTTCGGGGCTCGGCGAGTGGTGGTCAGCGATTTTGTGGAAACCCGTCTGGAGCTCGCTGCCCAACTCGGCGCCACCGATGTCATCAACGGCGGATCGGTGGCCGACGTCCGGGACGAGTTCATCGCCCTGACCGGCGCACCGCCCGACGTCGTGATCGAGGCGGTCGGTCGGCCCGGCCTGCTCAACGAAGCGATTCGTCTTGTGGCCGAGGGTGGCCGGGTCGTGACCGGAGGGGTCTGCATGGAACCTGACACCTTCGACCATCTCGGCGCCTACGAGCGCGAGCCTTCGATCAAGACCGCCAGGGTCTACACCAAGGAGCAGAACCGTTTCATCCTCGAGATGATGGCTGCCGGTCGAATCGATCCGAGCCCCATGATCTCCCACCGAGTCACCCTGGAAGAGCTCCCGGCGTCCTTCGAGGCTCTCCGGCGCCCGACCGATCAATGCAAGGTGATCGTCACACCCTGAGCCGTGAGTCGGTCACCGTCGTTCCACGCCGGGCAGTACACACAACATCTCGTACAACAAGTTGGCTGCGGTCAAAGCCGTGACCCCGGTCTGGTCATAGACCGGTGAGACTTCCACAAGATCACAACCCACCAGATCGAGTCCCCAGCAGCCGCGGATGATCTCGATGCCCTGTGACACCGTCAGACCACCGATCTCGGGAGTGCCGGTGCCGGGAGCGAACGAGGGGTCGAGCCCGTCGATGTCGAAGCTCAGGTAGACCGGGCCACCGCCCACCTTTTCACGGATCTCGACCATCAGCGGTTCGAGCGATCGGTACCAGCACTCCTCCACCTGGACCACCCGGAAGCCTTGTTCCCGGGACCAGTCGAAATCGTCGGCGGCATACCCGGTGGCCCGTACCCCGATCTGTGCCACACGATCGGTGGCCAGCAATCCCTCCTCGACCGCTCGCCGAAACGGTGTTCCGTGGGCGATGCGTTCACCGAACTGATGGTCGTTGATGTCGGTGTGAGCATCCACGTGAACCAGACCGACCGGGCCGTGGGTTGCAGCCAACGCCCGCAGGATCGGCAACACGATGGTGTGATCGCCACCCATCGAGACCGGAAGGAGGCCGTCTGCAGCCAGCTGGCGATAGTGGGATTCGATCCGCTTGATCGAATCGTTCTTGTCGAAGGCGTTGGTGACCACATCGCCCACGTCGTCGATCCTGAGCGAGTCGAACGGTGCCGCCCGTGTCGCCATGTTGTATGGCCTGATCAGCGTGGATTCGTTTCGGATGCCCCGGGGCCCGAAGCGAGCGCCGGGACGAAGCGAGGTTCCCAGGTCGAAGGGAACGCCCACGATCCCTACGTCCAGATCGGTTGGCGAACTCGTCCCGGGCAAGCGCATGAAGGTGCCGGGACCGGCGAACCGGGGCATCTCGTTTCCGCCGAGTGGCTGCGGATGATCACTCATGTCACTCCTCCGTTGAATTGAAGATGAAACTCACCCTAGACCAATCGATAATTTTGTGAAAGACTCACTACACAGATGAATCACTTGATTCGGCCCCGATGGGCAGATAGAGGAGACCACCGTGACCGACCCGATGTACCAACTGCACCATCTTTGCATCTATGAGAAGAACCCGCGGGATGCCATGTGGAACTGGCTCAAGTGGTATCACGGCATTCCGGCCTTCTACTGGACCGGCATGGAGGGATTCCATCAGACCGACGAGGGGCACGTGGACTACACGTTCCTGGCCTGTGGCGGGGCGTTCCAGATGCAACTCGAGTCACCGCCGTTCCAGTTCGAGTACGAGCGCAATTGGTTTGCCGAGCACGATTCGGGCATCAACCACATTTGCTGGATCGTCCCAGATGCCAAGGCCACCATCGACCCACTCCTCGCCGCTGGTTGCGAGGTGGCAATGGACTACGAAGAATTCGACGGCGCCTACAACGGCTTCGTCGCAATCGACCCCGAGGGTCGGTGGATCGAGATCATGAGCTACGTCAACGGTTTCAAGACACCCGACGTCGAGTTCTACCCGGTCGGTGCCCGCAAGCTGCAGACCCTCGGTGCGGTGCAGTTGTGCCGGGATCTCGACGCCATGGTCGACTGGTACTGCGACACGATGGGCCAGCGCATCCTTCTGGATCGGCGCTCGGACAACACGGGCTTGGTCTACCTCATCGATCCCACCTACGACGAACGCCAGTGCGTGAACGTCCTGGCCACGCCCGGCAACGACGCGGAGCAGGCCATCATGGATCGGCACGGCCCGTCGATCTCATCGGTTCTCTACCATGCCGACGACGTTCAGGGCGCCTACTCCGATGCCCAGGCCGCCGGCATGGAAGCCGTTCTCGCTCCGAGTCTCGACGACCGCACCGGCGTCATCACCGGCACGCTGCGGGAACCGAGCGGCAATCTCATTCAGATCCGAGAGCGGCTCGCAGCCTGACGATGGTTCGCGGAATCCACCACGCCGGCCTGGTCGTCGACGATCTCGAACGAGCCATCGACTTCTACGGTCAACTGCTCGAAATGGAACTGATCGAGACCGACGAGTGGTCGGCTCCCTCACCGATGCACGACCAGGCGGTGGGACTGACCGGGTCCACAGCCCGAGGGGTGATGCTCCGTGGTTCCAACAGCTACCTCGAGCTCTGGACCTACGCCGCGCCCAGCCAGATCGGCCCCGATCCCGCCGCGCTCGGCGCCAACGAACGAGGACTGCGCCACCTGGCCATCGAGGTCGACGACGTGCCTGCGGCGTGGCGGTTGGTCCAGCAACTCGGAGGTTCCGCGATGGGCGAGCCTGTCACCACTTCCGAAGGCGGTGCCGCCGTGGTCTACTGCCGCGATCCGTTCGGAACCATTCTCGAGCTCATGTCGACCGGCGGCGAGCTTGCCGCCCTTGATGACCTCGGATCTCGCTCGTGAGCACACCGGTCGCCCAAGATGGTCTGGCCCACGTCGGTCAAGTTCTCTCCGACAACTGGGGAATCGAAGCCGTCCAAACAGAGTTGTTGGCGGGCGAACACGATGCGACCCTCCGAGTGGTCGACGCCGATGGGGTAGCCCATTGCGTGAAGGTCCGCACCCTGGGTGACGACGCATCAGACGTCGACCTGGAGCTGGCGGTGTTCGAGCATCTTCGCCACCACGATCCGATCGACGTTCCCCGTCTGCGGCCGACACTCGAC
This sequence comes from Acidimicrobiales bacterium, assembly GCA_048550155.1. Classification (GTDB taxonomy): domain Bacteria; phylum Actinomycetota; class Acidimicrobiia; order Acidimicrobiales; family SZUA-35; genus JABDIY01. Next base: position 5,037 of record JBLYYW010000254.1, read on the forward strand.
GGGGCCGATCGCTGCGTCGTCGACGGTCGTGCGGTTTGGGTGCTCAGCTGGGTCGATGGGCTTCGCTGGGCTGACGTGGTGCACCGCGGGCCCCGCCTGGCACGTGATCTGGGGGAAGCCGCCCGGAGGCTGAGCCGGGGACTTCAGTCCTTCGAACACCCTGGTGCCAGCCGCACCCATCATTGGGACCTTCGTTCGATCGACTCTGCGATCGCCCGCCACTCCGATCAGCTCACAAGCGAACGACAGCGGGCCGTGGGCGAACGAGCCCTCGAGCTGTTCGCCGATCGCGTCGAACCCAGGATCGAACGGCTGCCCCAGTCGATCGTCCACCAGGATCTCAACGACCACAACGTCATCGTCTCGGTCGACCAAGGTTTGGCATCAATTGCCGGAATCATCGACTTCGGCGATCTCCTTCATTCGGCGACGATCACCGAACTCGCCGTCCCCATCGCCTACGCAATGCTGCGTACGTCTCACCCAATCGACACCGCAGCCAACGTTGCAGCCGGCTGGTTCGGCGACGAGACGCCAACCGAGGACGAACTCGCCGTCCTGTTCCCTCTCGCTCTCGGTCGGTTGGTCGTCAATGCGACGACGTGGGCAGCCCGCCAGGCCCACCAGCCCGGGTACGCCAGACTCCGATCCGCCAACACCTGGGCAACACTGGACCAATTGCTCGACTACCCGATCGAGTTCGTCGATGAGCGGATCGCCGCCGCATGCAACCTCATCCGACCCTCGCCGATCCGCGCCATGCCAGCACCGAGACGCTCGGCTCTGTACTCCGGTCTCGCCGTCGCCGATCTCGATCCGCATCGTGACGTTTTCGACGTCGTCGATCCAACCGACAGCGATGCGGTCACCCGTGCCGCACTGCCGGACCTGCCTTGTGCCATCGTCCACGACACCGTCCGCCTCGACCTGGGCGGTCCCGCCGACGGTGAAGGCGGTCCTTCAACGATTCAACTGGGTGTGGAGCTCAGACTGAATGGAGCCACCGAACTTCCACTGCCAGCACCGGGATCGGTTGTCGAATCAACTCCAGATCGAGTGGTGGTCGCTCATCGGATCGACCAGGAGGACTACTGGACGATGTGGTCCGGCCTCCACTCCACGGCCGTCCCCGGTGATTGGGTCGCCGAAGGGGAACCGATTGGGTCGGTACCCGAAGAACCCGGTTCGGCGATCAATGTCCAGTTGCTTCGGTTTGGCCCATCGGGACACGATCACGTGCCCTCGATGGTTCGGCCGGTGGACCGGGAGGCCTGGACCAGGCTCAGCATCGACCCGAGCGAGCTGCTCGGGCTGACGACGTTCGACCGACTGGAGGTGCCGACCGAATCCGAAGTCATGGCAGTACGCGATGGCAGATTGGCCTCATCCCAGCGGTACTACTACCGGGAACCGATGAGTCTGGTCCGCGCGTCGGGTGTGTGGTTCGTCGATACAAACGCGCA
>JBLYYW010000255.1:0-5694 GCA_048550155.1 Acidimicrobiales bacterium
GTCACCCACTGGGCTGTTCGGGAACCAAGCTGATGACGACGCTTGTCAACGAGCTGGAGCGCACCGGCGGCCGCTACGGCCTACAGACCATGTGCGAAGGCGGCGGTCTCGCAAACGCCACGATCATCGAACGGATCGACGCCTAACCGACCCCGGCCGCATCTGTCGTCGCCCAACCACACTTCGCCCAAAAATCGTCGCCCGACCACATTGGATGTAGCCGGGCGACGCCAGAACGGAGGAATGTCGTCGCGGGACGACAGAAGCACTGGCCCTGCGCAGACGCAGGGTTCAGTCGATGCTGATACGCCGGGCGATGTGACGGCGGAAGGCTCCGATTTCGGCTTTCGTGCCTTCCTGACCGGTCATCGCAACGAGGTAGGCAGGCAGCAGGCGGAACCGCTCGTCGATCGACTCGTCGGTCTTCACTGCGTAATACCCGACTTGGCTGTGGTAGAGCAACCGGGCCCTCACCCTGGCCTCGGTGGGCTCGAAGTCGTGGCGCAGAAACATTTCGACCAGCGCGTCGAGTCGATCGCGGTCGGCTCCCGTGACAAGATCGCTGACACGCTCGTCCCGACGACCCCACTCTCGAATCGAGAGATCCAGCGTGGCGTGATACAGCCTCGAGTCGGCCCAGCACTCGAAGACACCCAGGCATGACGACACGATGCTGGGTGCCGGTCGTTCTGCTCGATCCACGATCGCAGTCGTGTTGTGGTGCCACATGGCAAGCAGTTCGTTGCGCAATTCGTCGGGGTCTTCGAAGTACCAGTAGAAGCTTGATCTCGAAACGTTCAGCACGCTGGCGAGGTTGAGGATCCGGAGTTGGTCGATCGGTTCATTCTCGAGTGCCCCCAGCGCGGCATCGATCCAATCCTGTCTCGTGGCCTTCGTACGCGTTGGTCCAACGTCTGGATCTCCTGCCATGGCATCAGTCTGGCGCAGCGCCGCCTTCGATGGTACGACGATCGACGAAATCGTCGATCGCTGCAAGAATGTCCTCAGCAACCTGAGGGGCCTCGAATTCGGCCAGCACCGTCTCCCACACCGACGTTGCCCGCTGATCGGCCCGCAGGCTGCCCTCCTCGGTCCACTGTTCGAAGTTGGTACGGCTGAAGACAAGTGGTTGGTAGAACGCAGTTTCGAAGCGTTCCAGAGTGTGGTCGGTGCCGAAGAAGTGGCCGCCCGGGCCGACGTCGGTGATCGCATCGAGCGCAAGCTCACTTTCGTCCACGACAACCGGCGCGCAGACCTCGGCCATCATCTGGCACATCTCGATATCGAGTACGAACTTCTCGTAACTGGCGGTGAGGCCCCCCTCTTGCCATCCCGCAGAGTGCATGAGCCAGTTGGTACCGGCCAGAAACGCTCCGTAGGTGTTCATCATGGTCTCGTACCCACCCTGGGCATCGACGGCATTCGACGCGCTGGATCCCGACGAACGCCACGGCAGGCCGACGTGGCGGGCAAGTTGCCCGCTTGCGAGCGCACCTTTCATGGCTTCGGGTGTCCCAAAGGCCGGTGACCCCGACTTCATGTCGACGTTGGAGGTGAATGCGCCGTACACCACCGGAGCGCCAGGACGCACCAGTTGAGCGAGGGTGACGGCCATCAGGACCTCCATGTGCTGTAGAACGAGCGCTCCGGCCAACGTCACCGGGGCCATCGCTCCGGCCAGGGTGAAGGGCGTCATGATGTTCATCTGACCGAGGCGGGCGAAGTCGATGATGCCCATCGACATCGGGATGTCCAGCTGCCGTGGTGAGTTGGTGTTGATGTTGGTCCAGCAGTAGGCGGCCCTGGCGAAGTCGTCGTCGGACTCGATGCCGTACCGAAGCTTGACGAGGTCGAAGCCATCCCGGACTCGGTCTCTGCCCCGGGAGTAGAGGAACGGCGATTTGTCGCTGAGGGTCAGCGTCGCACGGCCCGACACAAGGTGGCGATGATTCAGCGGAATGTCGCTGGGTTCGACCGAGGGAGCTGTCACCCCGATCACGTCGAACGATTGAGCAAGTCGCAGGAAATTCTCCTGATCCGCCATCGTGCCCGGTCGGCGCCCACGGCGTAGGTCCGACACGAAGGGCGGACCGCCAACGGGTGCCAACACCATGTTGTTGCCTCCAACCGTGACCGCTCGATCGGGGTTGGGGGCGTGCAGTTCAAACGTGGACGGTGCGGATCCCAGCGCTTCGGTCACCAGGTCAGGGTCGACTCGGACGATCATCTCATCATCGACCGAGGCACCTCCTGCTCTGAAGATGTCCCGCGCTTCATCGAGCAGCACCTTCATTCCTTCATCGGCCAGATAGCCCAGGGCGGATTCGTGGATGTGATCCACATGGTCCTCGGTCAGAACCCGAAGCGGTTCGAAAGGGTTCTTCAGGCGCCGATAATGGTCGGTCGAGATGGCGGGACGGACCCGGGTGCGGTTTCGTCGGCGGCGGGTCATCAGCCCTGGACCGACATGGAAGAGTCCGCGTTCACGTCTCGATTGCGACGAAACGAACTCAGGTCGATGGGTCTGCCTGTGTAGCGGCCAGTTGTCTGTAGCGGTGAGCTGTCGTGGGCGTAGCCCGCTTCTACGGCCTCGATGAGATCGGCCATCACCTGGCCGGCCGCGCCCGCGTTCTTGAACTGATTGCCACTCGTTCCGATGGCGACGTAGAAGCCGTCCAGATCAGTCTTGTCGAAGATCGGCATCCAGTCGTCGCTCACGTCGTAGACCCCGACCGCGCCACGACGTTGATGGGGTATCCCCACCCCGGGGAACCGTCGATTGACCCGGAGTACCTGCGTTTCCCAGAGATCGGTGATGAGCGGGTTGTAGTGATCGGCGTCTTCGATCCACTCCAGCGGATCGCACTCCGGCTCGATGCTTCCGATCAGGATGTTGTTGCCGACCTCAGGTCGCCAATAGAACCCCACGTCGTCGTCGGCCATCACCATGCCGTCCGTTTCGAAATCAACCCCGTCAGGGCACGGGACGTGATGAACTTCCTGCCGCATCGGGGCGGTGGTGATCGCCATCGTGTCGAGGACGTCGGCAATCTGGTTGACGGCTCGGCTGTGTGGACCTGCGACGTTGACCACAATCGGTGCGGTCAGGACCGCCCCATCACCCAGTGTCACGCCTGTCACCGAGTTCCCGTTGCGGATGATGCCTACTACTTCGGTCCCGAAGGAGAACGCAGCCCCGGCCTGCTCGGCTGCTCGTTGGAGGTTGTGGGCCGCCAGCTGGGGATCGGTGACGTAGCCGGCATCGGGAGCGAAGAGTGCGCCGGTGATCGTTGCGCGCCGATCGGTCCAGAAGGCATCGTCGGCGGGCACGGTGGGTGGACCGTACAGGCCGGTGTCGAACCAGGGCAACCGCTCGGTCAGCTCCTTCACCGACAACGTCTCAAAAGGGATGTCGAGGTCTTGCCACAGACGCTGGACCAAACGAGGAAACTCGTTCTGGTCGCTCAGCATCAACAGCTGACCGCACCTCCTGAATTGGGCGAGCCCGAGCTCGTCATCGACGCCGATGTGCTCACCCCAGTTGCGCCAGTACTGCAAACCCTCCCAGGCGAGGTGTACTCCGGTGGGTGTTGAGTAGCTGAACCTGATCACCGCGCTAGAGCTGCTGGTCGACCCCGCACCGGCACTTTGACCCTTATCGACGTTCAGGGTTCGGTGGCCACGACGTGAGAGCTCGACTGCCAATGCACATCCGATAACACCGGCGCCGATGATGATGGCATCGAACTCGGTTCGTTGCGTGGCGGAACTGCTCACGTCTGCAAACTACCCCGACCTGGACACTTGTGTCTAGAAGTCGGGAGTGCGAGAATCGGCGTGGCTCAGGGGAGGGTCCATGACAATCGACGCCAATATCGTGGTCATCGGTGCCGGCATCATCGGCACCAGCGTGGCGTATCACCTGGCCGATATGGGCGTGGAAGGTGTCGTGGTGGTCGACAAGGGCGACCTGGACCACAACGATGGTTCAACCTCCCACGCACCAGGTGGTTTGCGCACCCTGACCGGTTCGCACTTCTTCACCACGCTCGGCCGGGCCAGTCGGGCCGTCTATGACGCACTGCCACTTGCGGTGCCAGATCAGGAGCAGTTCTACCGGGTCGGGATGGTGGAGATTGCGAACACAGAGGAACGACTCGACGCCCACCGCCGCCTGCACGCCATCGGCCTGAGCGAAGGAATCGATGCAGCGATGCTCACGCCGAGCGACGTGGCCAGTCTGCTCCCGCTTGTCGACCCGAGCACGATTGCGGGTGGTATCAGCATCCCCTCCTCGGGGGTTGTGAACACCAGTCTGCTGGCGAGGTCGATGCGTCAGGTGGCAGAGGCGACCGGTCGGGCGCGCTTCTTCGGCCAGTGCGAAGTGTCCGACATCCACATCGAGAACGGTCGGATCTCCGCAGTTGCGACGAGCGGCGAACCGGCTGACATTCGCTGTGAGCAGGCGATCGTCTGTACAAACATCTGGGCGCCGCTCCTCGCTCAGAAGACCGGCACGCCGATGCCGCTGTTCCCGGGCGAGCACCAATACATCTTCACCGATCCGGTACCGGCGCTGGCCGACATAGCCGATCAGCAGGTAGCCATGCCGATCACCGCCTTCGATGACCTGTCGATCTACTTCCGCCAGCACGGCGACCACATCGGAATCGGAAGCTACGCCCACCCGGCCCGCCTGGTGAACCCGAGTGAGTTGCCCAGGACCGCCAAGCTGCCATTCACCGAACACGACTTCACCGATGCATGGGCCAAGATGCAGCACCACATGCCGCCGCTGCAGCAGTCGGCAATTCGCGACGGGTTCAACGGCATGTTCTCGTTTACGGTCGACAACTATCCGATTCTCGGGGAAACCCAGGTGGCGGGGTTGTGGTCAGCGGTCGGTGCGTGGTTGTCGTTCGCCAGCGAGGTCGGAGCCGTGATGGCCCGATGGATGACAACCGGTGACCCCGGCATGGATGTCACCCCGGCCCACATCGATCGATTCCATCCCCATCAGTCCAACCGGAAATTCCTGAGCCGACAGTCCAAGTACTTCTACGAGATCGGGTTCGAAGACCTACACCCCAGCGCGGTCGCCTCGTCGGTCCGGGGTCTGCGCCATGCGCCCTATCATCATCGGCTCGAAGGCCTGGGAGCAGAACTGGTGCCGATAGCTGGCCAGGAAACACCGCTCTACTACAACTCGAACGAGCCGCTGGTCGCCAAACACCGCCAGTCGATTCCGAACCGCACTGGCTACAACTCCATCGGCTGGACACCGATCATGGGCGCCGAACACCTCGAGCTCCGATCCAATGTTGGGCTCGTCGACTGGTCGGCCGGAATCGGACCGATTGAGGTTTCGGGACCCGGCGCGCTCGACCACCTTCAGTACCTGTGCTCGGCCGACGTCGACCTGCCGGTCGGGGGAGTTACCTACTCGCTCGTGCTCACGCCCTCGGGACGGGTTGCCCGTGACGTCACCGTCACCCGTATCGACGATCACACCTGGTGGATCCTGACCGGCAAGGCCAACCTTCCCGCAGAACTCATCCACTTCCGGTCGATCGCTCCCGACGACGGGTCGGTTCGGTACCGAGACCGCAGCGAAGAACTTGTGGCCATCGGACTATGGGGCCCGAACAGCCGGGCTGTGCTGCAGTCGTGCACCAGCAACGACTGTTCCAATCA
>JBLYYW010000256.1:0-6244 GCA_048550155.1 Acidimicrobiales bacterium
GTGGTGTTCGGCTCCCGACTGGACTTTCAGCACCCATCTCGGCTTCGCACCCGGCGTCGAGCCGATCGTGCTCGGCGACCTCGATCGCTGGGGTGCGGTGGTAGGTCGGTACCAGGATGACGCCGGCGAACCTGTGCTGGGTGGGATCGAACCGTTGTGGGGATTCTCATGTCCGCTGCTGCTGCCCGAACCGTCCGTGCATGCCAAGGAGCTGGCAAGAGAACTCCAAGAGCTCGACCGATGGAACCGTCTGGTCATCACCGGACTGGACGCAGAGTCTGATCTGTACTTGGAGACGATTCGTGCGTTCGCTTCGCTGGGAACGGTGTATCGGGCCGAGGGGATTGAACGCTGCGTCGCCGATCTGAGCGGTGGGATCGAGCGTTGGTCGAGCCGGCGGAGTTCCCGATTTCGTCAGCAGTGGAGACGGCGCCAACGAGAGTGCGAGGCGGCCGGCATACGGGTTGAGATCGTCAGCGAAGCGGCCGGCTTGATGGACCGATTTCTGGCAATCGAGGCCACCGGTTGGAAAGGGTCAGAGGGTGATGGCATCACCTCACCGGGGATGGCGGTGACCTATCGAACAATGATCGACCGGCTCGGTGAGCGGGGGCGGTTGCGGGCCGCCATCGCCCGGCGGGATGACCACGACGTCGGTTTCATTCTGGGCGGGGTCCGGGCCGGTATCTATCGGGGTCTGCAGCTGTCCTATTCGGAGTCGGTCGCCGACCTGGGTGTTGGTCACTTCTTGCAGGCCCACGAACTGCAGCGGTTGGCATCGGAAATCCATACCTACGACCTCGGCATGGACATGGACTACAAGCGCCGCTGGACCGATGAGATTCGTTCCACGGTGGTGGTGATTGTGCATCGCTCGCCCTAGGTCTCTACCCACTCGGCGGGCCTGCGAGGCCTATGAGGCGGCTGAGGACGTCGGCCCGGGTGCGGGTTCGAGTCAGGGTTCTGCTCGTGCGCGCTGAGATCGCCCAACCAACGGTCAAAGGCCCACGTGTAGGTGTTCATCGACCGTTGATAGCTCGCCATGGCTGCGTCAAACGCAGCCGCAATTGCGGCTCGATCACGACACAGCCGGGCCAGATCTCGAAGCTCGGAGGCGTCGACGTTGCAGGCGGCAGCGGTCTGGCTGATCAAGGCATCGATTTCTGCTGCCAGCTGACCTCCTGTCGCCACATCGGGCCCGAACGCGTCGGCGACGAGACCCGGTACGCCGGCTACGTCATCGCCGGCGTCGTCGAACAGCGACGCGGCACTGAGGAAGTCGGCTTCGGTTGGCACGACGGCTAGCCGACGGCCATTCCGCTCATGGCAGATTCGAGGTTGGCCCGCTGGGTTGTGACGGCGGTGCTCATCGATGTGGCCGACTGCGAGGCGGCATCCAGCGCGACACGGATCTCGGCGGCATAGGCCTCGATCTGCTCTCCCATCTGGGTGATCGTGGTTTTGAGGCCCATGAATGTCTCGTTGGTGTTTGCCTGAGCGGTGGTCATGGCGGTGTCGAAGTTGGTGTAGTGATTGTCAAAGATCAGGCGATTCGGGCCCGTCCAGTCGGCACCGCCCAGTTCGGATCGTGAGCGACCGACCGCGGCAACCATGTCGGCCATCGCAGCTTCGATCGCGGCCCGAGTGGCTTCGGCGATGTCGTTCATCTGAGCGACGGCGTCGCTCGAGGCTCGCTGGGCGTCGGCGTTGACATCAATGATGTCGCCCGAGGTTTGGCCAAGCGTGCTGGCCAGCGAGTCGAGTTGGTCGAGTGATGCACCGATCATTGTGAAGTCTCCTTGGATTCATGAATACATTTGAATGCGTGTAACTACGTTGAAATGAATCTACCTCATGTGCAGTAAATGTAAATAGCCGCATCAAGCGTCGGGTATGTCTGCTCAACCTCTTGCCGTTCTGTCGTCACCCAGCCACATCCTGTGTCGTCCTCAGACGCAGTTCCGGGCAGATGTCGTCGGGCGACGCATTTTGGGCACCACGCCGCAAACAGCGGTAGCGTCGCGCCATGAACGAACGCCCGGTGGCCATCGTTTCCAACGCCAGGGACTACGTAGGCCCAGATCTGGCCAGGGGTCTTGCTCGGGCAGGCTATGACCTCGTGATGGGTGACCCGGCCGAAGATCTGGTGAGCGAAGTAGAAGAGTTGGGATCGAGGAGCTGGGTCGTCGACAACGTCGGCGATCTGGCCGAACCAACAGCGGCTCCTCGGCTGGTCGATCTTGCGATGGACGCGTACGGGCGTATCGACTCGGCGGTGTTCTTTGGCGGAGACATCGTGATCGGGAGCTTCCTCAAGAGCTCTCCCGACGAGCTTGCACGGGTCATGCGAGGCAACATCGAGGCCGTCTATCGGCCGCTTCGGGTGTTCCTCCCACCCATGGTCGCTCGGGGAAGTGGCCAGGTACTGGCCATCACCAGCGCATCGGGTCTTCGGGTGACCCCTGGGGCCCCGCTCTACTCAGCCACCCGAGCCGCGGCGAACATGCTGGTCAAGAACGTTGCAGCAGAGGTGGCGCCGGCTGGTGTTCAGGTCAACGCGGTGGGAACCAACTTCATGGACTTTCCGGGCTTCATGGCAGCGACCGGAGCCAGCGATCCCGAGATACGCGAGAAGATCGAGTCACAGGTGCCGATGGGTCGGCTGGGCACCATGGAAGAGTTTGCCCACTTCTGCATGCCGTTCCTCGACGGTTCAGCCCGGTTTCACACCGGTCAGACGGTGGGCTTCGACGGCGGCTGGAGCGCCTGAGCCCGGGCCTGCTGCTTCAATCACTTACGTTCAACCGGTCGTTTCCACTTCTTCTGCCGACTCCGGCAGGCTTTTGCGCAACTTGGGAAGATGTGGGCTAGCTAGCTCCGTCGCTTTCGGTCACGCCATGCCCGGGTGATCGGGTTGTCAGGGCCAGACGCTCTCGACGCCTCCCAGACATCTCGTGGGATGTTCGTTAGAGCAGCCTCCTACGGTCCAATGTCGACCGTGCGCTTCTCGCTGCGGTAGGTCCGAAAGGATCCTTCGGCATCGCAGGGGTCGAAGCCCATGGCGACACCGACTTTAAGACCCCGTTCGTACGTGTGGTCGTCGATGTCGCTCTCAACCGGCAAGGGCGCTCCCTGTTCTACGGGCGGAGGAGGGGACTTCCAATGGGGTGCAACATCGTAGGACCGGACCCGTTGACCCTTGAGCCAGTAGCTGAATCCGTGCGACTCGTCGCTGTCTCCCATCGTGTAGGTGAAAGCCTCATCGCCGGTTGCGAGAAATGCCGACACGATGCCGCTGGAGCGTTCCTCATGGAAGATCCGGTAGGACCCATCGTCGGCGATGAGCGTCCAGTCTGCTGTGTTGCCTATTGTGACCGTGTTCCGACCTTGGGTCGCTGCTGGCGGTAGCCGACCGAAGGTCGGATGGTCAGTGGATGACGGTTCGATCAGTTCATGATCGGCAGCGTTCACCGCTTGGAGCAACTCCCGGTCGGTCGCTTCGCTTCTGCGTATGAAGATGACGAAGCCTGAGACGAGCTTGCCGTTCTTCAGAACCATTCCCATTGGATCTAGTTTCGCCGATCGAAGGACGAAGCTGAAGCGATTGGGCGAGGTCACCCCTTCGGGCGCTGCTTCGCTGCCTTTCTGGCGTTCTTGCGCTCGACTGACTTCTTCCACTTTCGGTCTCTTGACCGGCATGCCTTGCGGCAGAAGCGATGGTTGGCGGTGCGACGCTCGAACAGTTCTCGGCAACGCCAGTACCGGCACTCGGCCAGACGTTCGGGGTCGACGTCCTCGAATGGCGGATCCTCGAGTTCGATCCTTTCAGTTAAGCCGTCCGTTAGGGTTCAGCTGATGCAAACCGACAAGTTCGTCCGGCGTGCTCAGCGTTTCATCGGTGATGCCGGCACCGTCGATCAGACCGTGGTGATCCAGAAGCGGCCGTTGAGCACATTCGTTGCCGGGATCGGAGCGTTCTTGGCTGTCGCAGTGATTCTCGGCCTGCTCGGCGTATCAAACTTCTTCATCGTGGGTGTCCTGGGCGGCGCCGCCCTCGGTGGCGCAATGGGTGCCCTCACGAAGAACTACTACCTGGCTGGTGTCGGTTCTGAGATCCAGATGATCGAGCTGAGCCGGTGGGCTGGGCGGCCAGAGACCCTCGTCAAGACTTTCGATCGGCCGCTCGACATCACCGTGTCCAAGGGAGTCCTTATCAAGTCGGTCACGATTGACGGTGAGCAGTTCGTGTTCAGCAAGCTGTTCGAGGACGAGCTCGACTTGCTGTCGGCCTCCTCGGGCTGAGCGCCTGCCGACGCGAGAAAGAGGGTGAGCCGGATTGAACCGACTCACCCTCCACCCGGGGGCCAACTAGGCGTGGCTTATGGCATCGAGCACGTTGAGCTTGCTCGCCCGTCGAGCCGGCAGTGCGGCGGCGACCAACCCGCTCAGACCGCACACGACGACCAGAATGCTGATCCTGGAGACCGGGAAGGCCAGCGTCGACACGAAGCTGTCCGGGAGGGCGGTCACGACGCCCCAACCGAAGACGAGGCCCAGGCCGATCCCCAGGATCGATCCGAAGAGCGCGACCTGAGCCGCTTCCCAGCGGATCATGCGGCGGGTTTGCCGGCGTGACATGCCGACTGCTCGAAGCAGGCCGATCTCTCGGGTGCGCTCGAATACCGACAGCGCCAGCGTGTTGGCGATTCCGATCAGGGCGATGATGATCGCCAGGACGAGCATGGCGTTGATAGCCACCAGCATCGAGTCGATCTGCCCTTCGATCGACTCCCTGAACTGGGCCTGGTTCTCGAACGGTGCCTGCGGGTACTGGGTAGCGAGCTCGGCCACGGCTGCGTCTGCAACCTCGGGCGACACTCCGTCGGCAATCATCACTGCAGCCCACCAATCTTGGGTGTTGCCGAAGCGTGCTTCCCAACCGCCGGTGTTGATGATGTAGTTCTCGTCCATCACCGTGCTGGATTCGAAGATGGCACCGACCGTCATCGTCTCGGTGGTTCCGGAGGGGAACGTGACCGGGATTTCGTCGCCAACCGAGTAGCCACGGTCCGTCGCCTCGGACTCGAAGACCGCGACACTCGACTCGTCTGAGGAAAGCGCACCGTCGATGACACCGATGTCGAACAGCTGACCGGTTGCTTCGAGATCCGTGCCGATCACACCGGAGACATCGTCGCCGACCTTGATCTCGTCGTACCGGAATGCGGCGACTGGATCGAAGGAACCGGATGCGGAGAGGTCTGCCAGCATGGCTGGCTGGATCCCCTCGTCGGGAGAGCTGATGTAGTCGGCCTTGACCTCGCTGGCGAGGGTGTCTGAAATGCTCTGCTTGATCGATTCGCCAACCACGAGCGCCGTGGTGACCAGTGCCAAGCCAACCATCAGAGAGGCAGCTGTGCTGGCGGTGCGGCGCGGGTTGCGTCCGGCATTCTGAGTGGAGAGTGAACCAGCTGTTCCCAGTGTCCGCAGCGGGAGTCCGAGAGCGCTGATCAACGGATGAGCGACCGCCGGACTTGCGAAGGCGAGGCCTACGAAGGTGAGCACCGCGCCACCTCCCAGCAGAGCGATGCGGCTGGCGGTCCCGGGAATGTCACCGAAGAGGCCGAACGTCCCGATGGCTACACCTGCCGCCATCACGAGTGCGCCGGTCAGATTGCGGCGGGTGTCGCTGGCCCGGGGAGCGTCGACGCTGTCCTGCATCGCTGCGATCGGGGCCACGCTCGAGGCCTTGCGAGCTGGCCCGAACGCCGACAGCAGGGTCACGCCCACACCGACTGCGAACGCAACGATGAGGGTCCGGGGAGCCAGGATCAGCGGTGAGTCGGGCAGCGAAGCGCCCAGCAGATCGAACATGGCCCTGAGTCCGTAGTTGAGACCGAGGCCGCCGAGAATGCCGAGCCCGGAAGCGACCAGACCAACGATGAGAGCTTCGGTCATCGTGGACCGACGAACCTGGCTGGGGCTGGCACCGATCGCTCGCAGCAACGCAAGTTCCTTGGTGCGTTGCCCCAACACGATGGCGAACGTGTTGGCGATGATGAAGATCGACACGAACAACGCCACGCCGGCGAAACCGAGCAGGATGTTGTTGAAGATGTTGATGCCTTCGTTGAATTCGGCCTTGGCGTCGTCGAGAAGCTGATCCTGGCCGATCGCTTCAGCCTGGGCAGGCAGCGCAGCGCTGATCGCAGTCTGGACTACAGCCGGATCGGCGTCGGCGGTA
>JBLYYW010000257.1:0-2549 GCA_048550155.1 Acidimicrobiales bacterium
TCATTGAACGGATACTCCAGCGGATGGCTCAGCGAAACGAACTCGAAGTCCTGCTCCACATTTGGGAACGTGAAGCCGGATACGAGCTTGATCGTGTCGATCGCCGCATCACGAGACCACTCCAACTCGGGGATGAGAGTCTCGAGCTCTTTCTTCGTTGGAGCCCGGTAGAAACCGCCAACCTTGACGTTGATTGGGTGGATTTCTCTGCCACCGACCACCGTAACGATGGCATTGCCCGCCTTCTTGAGCCGGAGCCCGAGTTCGACAACGTCCTTGTGATCCGCCGCCATGTGAATGGCGCTCTCGTAGCCGAGGAAATCCGGCGCATGGAGCAGGAACATGTGAAGCACATGGCTCTCGATCCATTCACCGCAGTACAACAGCCGCCGCAGGGCGCGCAGCTGTCCTGTGACCGAAGTGCCAAAGGCGTATTCCATCGCATGGACGGAGCTCATTTGGTACGCCACCGGGCAGATGCCGCAGATGCGTGCCGTTATGTCGGGTGCGTCCGAGAAAGGACGACCCTCGAGGAACGCCTCGTAGAAGCGGGGCGGCTCGAAGATCCCAAACCAGACATCCTCGATCTCACCATCGACGACCTTGACGTGCATTTCGCCTTCGCCTTCGACTCTGGCGATGTAGTCAACGTCGAGATTCCTGACATCACTCATCGTCACTCTCCTTTTGCGACGGCGAGCGCTTCATGGTGATCGCTCGTAATTCGGAACGGCTCCGCATATGCGTTGAAGCTGCGGAAGGCATCGACCAACCCACGGTGGCTCACTCCAAGCCCCTGCCATGCAGCCGCCAGCATGTCCGTGTTGGGACTCTCCATCGGGCCGAAGCAGCCGTAGCAACCTCGGTTGTACGAAGGGCACAGCGCTCCACAGCCGGCCTGGGTGACCGGGCCGAGACATGGCGTGCCGTGGCTGACCATGACGCACGGCGTACCCTTGCGCTTGCATTCGACGCAGACGCTGTACTCGGGGATGTTGGGTCGCCGTCCTTGCACGAACGCTGCAACCACCTCGACAAGGGCCATCTTGTCAACAGGGCAGCCCCGCAGCTCGAAATTGACTTCGACATGGTTCTTCACCGGTGTCGATGTTTCGAGCGTGTCGAGATACTCGGGATGGGCGTAGACAGTTCTGGCGAACAAGTCGGTGTCTTTCCAGTTCTTCAGAGCTTGGATGCCACCGGCCGTGGCGCATGCCCCGATCGTCACCAGGAACTTCGACTCCCGCCGGATCTCGTGGATCCGCTCCGCATCGTGGGCCGAGGTGATCGAACCTTCGACGAGGGTCAGGTCGTACGGTCCCTCGATGACCTCACGGGAGGCCTCGGGGAAGTTGGCGATGTGGACGACGCTGGCGATGTCCAGCAGCAGATCCTCGACGTCGAGAATGCTGAGCTGGCAACCATCGCATGATGCGAATTTGTATACCGCAAGTTTGGGTAGAGCCATCTCACACTCCCTTGATATCGAAGAGCCCAGCCACTTCTGGGAACGGGAACACGGCACCATCGGTGCAAATGAACTTCGAACCGAACTGGCAATGGCCACACACGCCGATGGCGCATTTCATGTTGCGCTCCATCGTCACGTAGATGTTCTCCGGAGCCATCGAGTGGCCCTCCATCAGACGCTCCGCGGTCACGGTCATCATGATTTCCGGTCCACACACCATTGCCGTCGTGTTGGCGGGGTCGAAGCCGACCCTGCCGATGAGACGGGTCACGACTCCGACTGCGCCGTTCCAGCCGCGGTCGGCGGCATCAACGGTCATCAGGGTCGACAGGTCGGTGCGATCGCCCCAGATCCGCTGCTCCTTCTCGAACAGGATGTCGTCTGGGGTCCGGGTGCCGTAGAGGATGACGACACGTTCGTAGTCGTCTCGGTTCTCCAGGGCGTGATAGATCGCCGGTCGCAGCGGGGCGAGCCCAATACCACCACCGATGATCAAGAGATCGCGTCCCTTGACCTCGTCCATCGGCCACGGGGTCCCATATGGGCCCCGAATCCCGACGTAGTCACCCGACTTGAGGCGACCCAACGCATGGGTAACGGCACCGGTCCGTCGGATCGTCTGCAGAATCGTCCCCGTCTTGGAGGCGCTGCTGCTGATCGAGATCGGTACCTCGCCAATCCCAAACGCATAGACCATCGTGAACTGGCCGGGCAAGAACTCGAATCCCCCGCCGGGCGGTTCCAACTCGAGCGTGAACGTGTGGGATAGTTCCTCACGCACACTGCGAACCCGGAAGGGTATGGGTGTCATCTGATCGATGACGGCCGGATCAGTGAGTGTTTCCATAAAAGTCCACCAGCTGCAATCGGGTTGCGGCCAAACGATTGGTCATGACCTGGGCGAATCGCTTCATCATCACGTAGCCAAGAGCGCAGTCCTCGTCTTGGAGGGCCCGCAGCTGCTCGGCGTCAAACCGAATCAGCGTTGTCGGGTCCAATGCGAGAGCGCTGAACGACCATCGGTGAGGTGGAAACAGCCACCCCCACCCGAGCATTTCGCCACTGTGCAGCGTCTGCA
>JBLYYW010000258.1:0-3893 GCA_048550155.1 Acidimicrobiales bacterium
CGGTGGCCGTTCACCCCGAGCCGGGTGAGGAATCTGAAGCCGCAGGGCCGGCTGAGTCTGATCGCTGTCGTTGGTCATCGATTCACTCCTTGGATTCAACCCTAGATGCCGTGGCTGGCGCCGTCAGAATGGTCGACTCCGTGCCCATGCTGACACAGTGGACGACGACGAACCTTGCCCGACGGTTTGCTCAGGCGAATCGAGGCGAACGAGGGTTTGTCTCGGGCCGTGACCACACTGAACTGGTGGCTGAGCCGCTCAAGAACATGTTCGGACCCGAGATGGTTCACCGGACCGCAGCGGCCATTGCGCCGGTGTTCGACGAGTTCGATGGAGATGGTTTCACCGCCACCGCGCTCGACGGGTTCGAGGATCTCGAGCTGACGCCGCGTTGTCGTCAGATCGCCGCAGCCTTGGCCGAGTATCTTCCCGACGATCGCGAGCGGGCGATCAACATCCTGGTCGACTCGCTTGGTCCAGAGTTGCCCAACTGCGACCCCAGCGACGCTCCGCCAACAGGGGATGCCGCCGTCGATGAGAACCCGATGGCGGCGTTCATCTACATCTCCTACGGGTACTTCCTGGCCGACCATGGCGGCGATCACTTCGACGCGGCCATCCGGGCCAACTACGAGATCACCAAGCGTGCGAGCTCAGAGTTCAGCATTCGCACCCCGCTTCGGGATCACACCGAAGCCACGCTCGAGGTACTGAAGGGCTGGGCGGTGGACGACAACGTGCACGTGCGGCGCTGTGTCTCGGAGGGCACCCGCCCCCGGCTGCCGTGGTCGTTCCGGCTGAAGGTCTTCCAAGACGACCCCACACCGGTGATCGAGCTGCTCGAACTTCTGAAAGATGACCCGGTCGAGTACGTGCGCCGGTCGGTCGCCAACAACCTCAACGACATCGCCAAGGACCATCCCGACCTGGTGGTCGAGGTGGCGCAGCGGTGGTGGGCCGATGGCGACGACAACCGGCGCCGACTTGTTCGCCATGGCCTCCGAACCCTGATCAAGGCCGGAGACCCCGGCGCCCTGGACGTGCTCGGGTTCGGAGCTGACTCACCGGCTCAGGTGGGTGAGGTTTCGATGCAGCCCGACTCGGTTGCCGTCGGCGGCAAGGTGAAGATCTCGGTAACGATTGAGAACCCGAGCGCGGAACCGTGCGGTGCGCTGGTGGATCTTCGGGTGCACTTCGTGAAGGCCAGCGGCAAGAGCAGCCCCAAGGTGTTCAAGGGTGCCGAACTCTTGCTCGGTGCGGGCGAGTCCGCTGTTGTCTCCAAGACCGTGTCGGTGGCCCAGCACTCGACCCGGAAGCACTATCCGGGTGAGCACGCAGTTGAGGTGATGATCAACGGCACGGCCCGGCCGATCGGCTCGTTCACGATTGCGGAGTGAGTGTCGTCGGTTGACGGTGTTGTTGACAGTGTCGTTGTTGACATTGTCGTTGTTGACATTGTCGTTGTTGATGTCGTTTTCGAGGACATGGGTCGCCGTCCGAGATTCCCTGTTGCCAATCGTACAAAGTACGACTAAGGTTTCGACTAGCCGTACTAAGTACGAACCCGAAAGAACCACGGAGGGAACCACATGACACTCACACCAACCGAAACAACAGTCAGCCAAGCCGGCCGCACCACGAACAGTGCAGGCGCCAGCCGAATGCAAGCCGTGACCCAGCGCCGCTACGGAACCAGCGATGTCCTGGGCGTCGAGACGATCGACCGTCCGACCCCTGAAGCCGACGAGGTGCTGATCCAAGTGCACGCCGCAGGAGTCGATCGGGGCACCGAGCATCTCATGACCGGTTCGCCCTACCTGATCCGTCTCATGGGATACGGGCTCACCCGCCCGAAGAACCCGGTACCGGGTTTGGACGTGGCCGGAACCGTGGTCGAGGTTGGCTCTGCGGTCACCCGCCTCGAGATCGGCGACGAAGTATTCGGAATCGCCGACGGCTCGTTCGCCGAGTTCACCGTCGCCAAGGCAGACAAGCTGGCGTTGAAGCCAGCCAACCTGAGCTTCGAACATGCTGCGGTCTCAGCCGTGTCGGGGATCACGGCTCTCCAGGCGCTCACCGATGTTGGGCGAGTCGAAGCAGGTCAACGGGTGCTCGTGATCGGGGCGTCCGGCGGCGTCGGTAGCTTCGCAGTGCAGCTCGCCAAGGCGCTCGGCGCCGACGTCGACGGTGTCGCCGGCACCCATAACCTCGAGCTTGTTCGATCCCTCGGCGCCGATCAGGTCTTCGACCATCGAACCACCGATCTTGCCGACATCGGCCAGCGTTACGATCTCGTGCTCGACATCGGCGGCCGGAACCCGGTCCGCAAGCTCCGCAGTGTTCTGACCACGACCGGCACGCTGGTGATCGTCGGAGGAGAGGGCGGAGGCCGTTTCACTGGCGGCATCGGCCGCCAGCTCCGAGCCGTCCTGGTGTCGCCGTTCGTCAGCCAGCGCCTGACCATGTTCGTGAGCACCGAGCATCATGCGTTCATCGAACGACTGTCGGAGTTCTTGGCGAGCGGCCAGGTTGTCCCCGCAGACGAGCGACGGTTCAGTCTCGACCAGGCCCCGGCGGCACTGCGCTTGTTCGAGACCGGTGAAGCCAGCGGCAAGTCCGTGATCGTCATCAAAGAGTCCGGAGTCAGCAAATGACCGCATCAATGATCATCGCAACACCCGGGCACCCCGGTGCAGCCAAGTACGACACCACCCAGGGAACAACGAGCCGACGACAAGCCGCCTGGATCGCCGGAATCGGCTACGTCCTGCTGTTCGGCCTTGCCATCTTCGCGAACTTCGTGGTGCGCGAGGGTCTGGTGGTCGCAGACGACGCCACCGCAACCGCGGCCAACATTGCCGAATCCAACGGTTTGTTTCGGCTCGGTTTGGTGAGCTTCCTCGCCATCTTCGTCATCGATGTGGTGGTGGCGTGGGCGCTCTACATCGTGTTCAGAAACCAGCACCGAGACCTCTCGCTGGTCGCAGCCTGGTTCCGGCTGGTGTACACCGTCTTTCTCGGCGTTGCCGCTGTGTTCCTGTTCCAGGCCCTCGCGTTCTACGACTCCGTCGCGGTGAGCGAGGTGCTCGATACCGCTGATCGCAACGCCCAAGCGATGGTGAGTCTCGACCTGTTCAACTCGGCGTGGATGATCGGCCTCGCTGCGTTCGGTGTTCACCTGATCGTTCTCGGGGTCCTGGTCACTCGATCCAAAGAGGCACCTCGGTGGCTTGGCCTGGTGATGGTTCTGGCCGGACTGGCGTACATTGTCGACACCACCGCCCACTCGATCCTCGTCAACTACAGCGACTACGCAACCTCGTTTACCGCACTGGTGGCGATCCCTTCTGTTGTTGGCGAAGGTTGGTTCGGTCTCTGGCTGCTGCTGCGGGCGGGCAAGAGCGAAACCGTCTGACCGAAGGATCCGCACCCGGCCGAGGGGGCTGGGTGCGGGTTCGGTGGGTGTTGTTCGTGGTTTTCCGTTGGGCTGGCGACTTTTGTCGGCGTATGCCGTTGGAAGACCCGCAGTTGTATCCACCGGTTCGATCGTGATGACGCTCTCGGGATCACGAGATGACCAGGGAGGGTGTGTTCCCACACCACGGTGAGCCGTTGTTGGGCGTGGGCAACAGCTCGTTGGAGGTCCTCTCGTAGTTGGGTGCACCGTTTCCGGATGCGCCACGCTGTTGTGGCCGGGAGTTGTGTGGCCAGCCGGTACCGGCCCCAACCAGTGCGTTGGATGCGTCCGCGGTCGGTTTCGGTGTGCAACGCATCGGAAATGGTCTTGCTCACTCGGCGACCCAACACGCTGAACCCGGCGTGTGTGATGGCCGAGGCAAGATCTCGGATGCGGTGATCGGTGGAAGGGTGGCTGGCCAGATACCAAGTGAGCC
>JBLYYW010000259.1:0-10575 GCA_048550155.1 Acidimicrobiales bacterium
ACCGGCGAGGAACGAGCCGGTACAGCGGAGAGAATGCGAACCGCTCGCCCGAAGGCGAGCGGACGTAGAGAGTAATGCGAGCGCAGAGCGGGATTTGAACCCGCGAATCACGGCTTTGCAGGCCGCTCCCTTAGGCCGCTCGGGCATCTGCGCAGGGATGGACATCTTAGCGAGGCGATCACCCCTCCGGAGCGGGTTTGGCGATGAACACCGGTGTGGTTCCGGTGAGCATCGTGTCGGTCTCCATTCGCACGGCACTTCGCGACCCGGTGGCCCGGACGTACAGGTCGAGGTTGCGGGAGACCGCGACGAGAGACCCGTCGGGTGCGATGTCTGCCCTCCCATCCCACAGAGCATCCAGTTCGACGCTGTGCATCTCGACTCGAGTCCCGGTGTTCACATCGCGAACTTCGCTGTAATCGAGTCGGATCGCACTCCCTTCAGAGCCCCCGATTCGATCGGTGAATTCGGTTACGAGAAATTGCCCATCGGCCACCTGTGCTACCCGCATCGATTCATCTCGATAGCGGGGGGTGAACAAACCCGACACGTCGGACAAATCTTTGGCATCGACCCACTGGTTGGAACACTGGAAGTCTTGCCCGCAGCGTTGGATCAACAGGGTCTCCCTCCCCTCGGCCAGCAGGCTCCCGTCGGTGACCAGCTCGTACGTACCATCAGCCTCCAATTGGTACACGCCGCCGGAAGCCGGCGAGGCGAACGAGGGTGAGCGGGTCGGGTCTATCATTTGACGGCGTTGCACATCTGCGCTCCTTGCCACTGATCCGTCGAGAAGGCTCACTTCGGTCGCACCACCGGTTCCTGGTGAAATCCATACGTGATCCGGTGTCGAGCTGGTGTTTATCCACGACGGAAGGAATGCGTACAGCACGTCATTGATTGGCGGGGGCAGCTCGATCGGTGGTTGCTGGGTGAGCAATCCGGGGTTGAGGGCGTACACCTTTCCTTCGATGTCCTGAACTACCACATGCCCCCAGGCCCTCCCGAGGCTTCTCGCCTCGATGCCGAGATCGGTCACGTCCCCCGTGGCGGGATCCACACGAATCAGACCCTCTTGGTCTGTGGCAACAACCAACCATTCGAGACTGCGATCGACATCGATCCGGTTGGGAGTCCTTTCTGGGTCATCCCCTCCGATCTCGTCGACCTCCGGCGACGACGGTGCGACTCGGGAGAGAACCACGGCGCCGACCACGAGCGCAATCGCCAGCACCGCTGCGAGCGGGCGCCACCGGGGAGACCGCGTTGCGACGCTGGACGAAGAGAGATCGTCCGGGGTGCCGATGAGCTCGGGCTGCGCTGACGCTTCACCGAGCGGAAGACCGCAGTTCGTGCAGTAGTTGCCCGTCCCCGGCTGTTCTCCGCACCCCCTGCAAGCGGCCATCTATCCCGATTCCGTAGCCGGGATGAACAGAGGTCGGGTGTTGGATCGGAGACCTTGCAGCTCAGCGGTTTTGACCTTGGGGGAGGTCGCCGCATGGACGTTCAATCTCGATCGAGAGAGGTACGCCACCACCGACCCGTCGGGCGAGATCTGTAGTTCGCCGCTGAACATCGAGTTCATCTTCGGCTCATTGAGGGTCAGAATCGCCCCCGACCTGACGTCCATGAAGGTCCCGTAGTTCGTACCCACATATCGACCATCGGCAAGCGTCCCCCCGACGAACCACGCATTTTCCTCGAACTCGGGCGTGGCGAGATCGTCCCGTGGTTCCATGGTGAGCTGGTCAAACCACACGTTCTCACATACAAGCTCCAGCCCACATGACGTCACGAGAATTGCACCATTGCTCTGGGCCAGTATTCGTCCGTCCATCACCCGCTTGTAGGACGTCGTGTCCGGGTCGGAGTCGAGCCGGTACACACCGCCGCTGAGGGGCGTTCTGAAATCGGGCGAGAACGAAGGGAAAGGGCCTACGTACGGGTCCTGGGAACGGACTTCCCGGCGCAGGGTTCCTGTGCTGAGGTCGATCTCCAGTGCGCTGTCGTAGCGCTGAAGCCAGAAACGGTCATCCTCCAGCCCCCTTGTCAGCCAGAACGGACCGCCGACCGCAACATTGACATCCATTGGTTGGGGCAACTCGACCGGCGGGTCTGCCAGGAGCGCAGCATCGTCGGTGATCACGAGCCTTCCCTCACTGACAAGAAGAACCTCATCCCCGAGTCGAGCAACCGGGTAGCCGGGCGCCTCGAGGTCCACTGCGACCCCGGTCCTGGTGTCAATCCGGTGAAGGTTTCCTTGCGCCGAAACGATGACAAACCACTGGCTGTCCCCCTCGATCCAAGAATCGCCTGAGGTCACCGACGTCGTATCGGTCTGCTCGCCATCAGAATCTCCAGAGGTCGTGACAGTTTCTGAGTCTTGGGGCTCTCCAGGGTCTTGTTCGTCACCGACCTCGTCGACGGCCACCTCCGGCACAGCCTCGGGTGCCGGGCTCCGCAGAGCTGCATAGGTGCCTGCACCCAAGAAACCCAGCAGTGCGACGCTCAACGCCAGCGTTCTCCGTCGTGAACCGGCGCGCAGTCGCTCAGAACCTTGTCGAAGCTCGGGCCCACTTGCCCCCATCAACGTTGGGGCGTCGGAGGCGACGTCGAGCGATTCGAGAGATGTATCACCGAGCGGCAGACCGCACTCGGCGCAGAAGTTTCCCACACCTTCGGTGTCGCAACCCCGGCACGCCGCCATAACCCAAGCGTAGATGAGGTATCGGATTCACGAACAGTCGCCGGTGCGATACTGGTCCGGTGTCTGTCCGGTTGCTGCCCGTTCTCGTGGCGCTCGTACTCGTTGCGGTCGGCTGCGGCGAGACAGAACCGGGCGCGGTCGTGATTCGAGTTGAGGGCTCGGTCTCGTCTCTGGTGACCACAACCCCGGAGGCGACCACCACAACCACGCCAGGAGAGCGGACCACGACTTCCCTGCCGGGCGTCGACCCTGGACCCTGCCCTCCGCCGGGTGAGGTCGTGATCGTGGCCCTCGTCGACGAGGTCCAGCCACCCGATCCGTGCCCCGTCAGTACCGAAGGGTCAATCAGATTCTCCAATCTGACCGAGGCTGAGGTGACGGTCGAGTGGGCGGGACGTCAGATCCGAATCGCTCCCCAGCGTTCCGCGGTGCCCCCAGAACGGGTCGGTGAGGTCCTGTCCCCCGGGTTGCATGCCTTCGTCACTTCGATCGAGGCGACCCCAACCGTGCTGGTCGCGGCGCCGGAAACGGGATTCGGATCCGCCCAGGTCGGGCTGCGCAGCTTCGGGGGAATCCGACCGGGACAGCGCGTGACCGAGGTTGAGGAAGCGATCGGGCTTTCGATCGTCGTCGCCGAGCGAGGTGCGGAGTGCACGCTGGGCTGGGTTGCCGGGGACCCCCATTCACCTGTTCTCGCACTAGCCGCCGATCAAGAGAATCCCCTGGTACTTCGGGCCGAAGCGATCACCTCGACCCAGCGCACCCTCTCCGATGTCGGCATCGGAACTCCGGTGGAGGATCTCAAGGCCACCTATGGCGACCAACTGCGAGACATGGGTGAGGGAAGGTTCGCATTCGAACCAAATGAATCGATCGATGCGAACTACCGGCTGATCTTCGACACCGACAGCGTTGGAAGCGAACAACAGGTGGTGGCCATGCGAATCGGCCGCCTGGGAGAGGTGGAACGGGCAGACTCTTGCCCGTGACCAAATCCTGACTCCGGTCCAGTGACCCCGCGTTTGCAGAACCAGCAAAGACGCTATGCTTTATCCTCCGCAGCCTTGGCTGCTCGAGCGGATGTAGCTCAGCTGGTAGAGCATCTCGTTGCCAACGAGAAGGTCGCCGGTTCGAATCCGGTCGTCCGCTCCACGCAAGGCCCGATCGCTCAGGCGGTCGGGCCCTTGCGATTTTCCGGGCGCTGCGGCTCCGCCTAGCTGTCCTTGCGGAGGTCGATCGTGAGGGTGAGAATCCCGTCGTCGAGAGATGGGGTTGCATCGGCGATCAGCGAGAAATCCAGAAAGTCCTGCTCTGCCTGCTGAATGAACGCCTTGCGTTCATCACCTCCGACCGGTGGAAGGTTGCGTTTCTTCACTGCGTCGGCACGCTCCTGGAAGCGGGCGATGATCGCATCGAGGTCCAATCCCTCACTCATGATTCCTCCTCTGCGAGTGCAAGCCACTCGTCAAAATCGATACCGGCATCGTGGGCCCCAGCCGGGCTTTCTTCAAGGGCCTCGACCGCATCGATGTCGAGCACCGCGCTGTCCGAAACCTTCGGGTCCTCCTGGTCCAATGGCTGGCCGACATGCCCGACGTCGAGCTCACCGGTGTTGTCATCGGCCGGCCCGCCGCTTCGGCTGTGGGCCACCGCAGTCTCGGCGCGGAGGTCGATCACATCTGGTTCAGCCTGGGGTTCGGTCGGTTGGAGGATGTCAGATCGTTTCAGGAGACGTGTCTCGTCGGTAGAAGGCTGCGAGCTGTCTGGTCTCCCGGACCTGGCGCGGGCCATGCCTCCGGGTTCGGGCTCGGGGTCCGGTTCGGGTTCGGCCTTCTTCGGTCGCCGTCGGCCACCCCGTCCTCTGGCCTCATCATTGCGCAGCGCCGGGTCCGTGACCCGCCAGTACCACGCAGTCAGCAGAGCAAGGGCCGCCGCCACCGCAACGAGGGCGAAAACGATCAGCGTCACCTTTTGACCGGTGGAATCGGTCTGAGCGATCAGCAGGGCAGTCATAGTGGCCTCGACACTACACCTGATGAACGGGGCAAGAGTACGACGTCCGGCCGCCGATTGTTCGCCGATCCAACGGCGCACCGTCCCGTGGGCAGAGCCCGCCACGAACTCGCGCTGGCTGTAGTCGACCCAAGTGAGAACCACCGGCAGCCAAGAGCGCGTTGGCGGTTCGCCGGAGCGTGGCGCTGAGCCTCCTGATCTCGGTGTCGCTGAGAGAGCCCGCCGGGCGAACGGGATCGAGACCTGCCCGCCAAAGTGTCTCATCGGCGATCAAGTTGCCGACTCCGGCGATCCGTCGTTGATCCAGCAGCCTGGTCTTGAGCGCAACCTTGCTGGCACCCAGCGCTGCACGGAGTCGAGCTGGCGTTGCATCGAAGAGATCAACGCCGAAAGCTGACAGGTCGGGGGCGAGTTCCACACCACCCAACCGCCGCGGATCGTTCACTCGAAGGCTCCCACCGTCAGCGAATTTGAGCGAGAATCGGTCCCACGCAGGGTCGTCCCGGCCCGAGGAGTACTCGAGTTGATCGATCGCGGCATGGCCATCGACGACGAGACGCCCGGTCATTCCGAACCGAAGCCCGAGGGCGGCAGGCTCGCCATTCAGCTCGACCAGCAACACCTTGCCAACCCGGTCGGTTCCCGTAACGGTCCGGCCGACCAGGTCAGTCTCGACGACAACCGGTGAAGCCCCACCTTTCACGAAGAAGGCATCGGGAGCGTCAACCGACTCGATACGGCGGCCGATCGCCGAATCTGTGGCCCTTCGGTACAGTTCGATTTCGACACCCTCGGGCATCGAAGGTCAGCGGGCCTTGAAGTGATCGCTGACGAACGAATCCACGATCGGGCCGAGCTGATCGAACTCGATCAAGAACCCGTCGTGCCCGTGGATCGAGTGAAGCATCTCGAAATCGACCGGTGTTCCGTTGGCCACCAGCCCGTCCCTCATGGCCGCCTGTTGGCGTGGCGTGTACAGGTCGTCGGTGTCGATGCTGACGATGAGCGTGGGACAGGTGATCCGTGCGAAGGCGGCGTCGAGCCCACCTCGGTCTCGACCGAGGTCGTGCATATCCATGGTGCGGTTGAGAACGATGTAGCTGTTGGCGTCGAATCGGTGCACGAGTTTGCGCCCGTGGTGATCGAGATAACTCTCCACCTGGTAGCGATCCCACGGATCGAAACCGTGCAGATCGTCCCGCGTCGCTCGGGAGAAACGTTCCTCCAACGAGGCGTCCGATCGGTAATGGATCTGAGCGATTCGTCGCGCCAACATGAACCCCTCGTGGGGCCCGTCCCCAGGCGCAGCGTCGTAGTAGTCGCCATTGTTCCAATTGGGATCGTTGGCGATCGCAAGTCGACCGGCGTAGCTCCAGGCGATCTGCTGTGCTGACGCTTGCGCCGTCGATGCGATGTTGACCAGTGATGACACCCGTCGGGGGTACATGGTGGCCCACTCCAGCGCCTGCATCCCTCCCATCGACCCGCCGACGACGGCCATCCATGTGGTGATACCGAGGTGATCGGCCAGCATCGCCTGCGTGCGGACGATGTCCCGAACACTGACCATCGGAAACCGGGAACCGTAGGGTTTTCCATCGGACGCGATGCTCATCGGTCCGGTGGACCCCTGACATCCGCCCAGTACGTTGACGCAAACCACGAAATAGCGGTCGGTGTCCAACGGCCTGCCCGTGCCGATCATGTCATTCCACCAACCATCGGTGGGATGGCCTGGACCCGATGGGCCCGCGGCATGGGAGTCTCCGGTGAGAGCGTGGCACACGAGTACGGCGTTGGTGGCGCTGGCGTTCAGCTCGCCCCAGGTCTCATAGGCCAGGGTGATGTTGTCCAGCACACCGCCGAACTCGAGAACAAACGCGCGATTCGCACAGACCTGGACGAAACGGCGATGTCCCACCGGATCCGACGGTTTCCAGCCACCGCTCGCCGGTGGGACAGGAAGGTTGGATTGGGGACGGGCCAGTGGTTTGCCGTCACTCATACCTGACCAGGGTACTCAACTTCACAAAAGGCTCGCAGGAGAGGGCCTCTCAGCCCAACCCAGCCCGCTTCAACCACCACGCGAGCACCGCCGTGTCGGCGCCATACGCGCTGTTCATGAGAGATGCAATCTCTTCAAGGACCTCCGGGTCGGGGTCGGTCTGAGAGCCATCGATGGCGGGTGCGTGCGCCTCGATGAGGTTGGCCGCAGCGTTCCACGCAGCACCATCGTCGGGTAGTGGAAGTTCGAGAAGTGTAGAAGCCGTCGGACGCAACGCAGTGTCGGAAAGCCCCGTGCCGAACCAGCGTTGCACGGCGATCGCGTTCACGGGTGGAGCGAGCAGCACGGCCGCAACGTGAGCTGGTTGTGCGCCTGTGACAACGATCGTCGGTGTGACTCCGACGACGTCACCAACCGGATCCAGAACCGGTTCGAGCACTTTGGTTTGGGTTGCCACCAGGACCTTCGGTTTCCCCTGGCCCGCCACGAATCCTGCGACCTTGCCCTCGAGCTTCGAAGGATCTACGACCGGTCGATCCCACTTTGCCTTGGCAAATCTGGTGGCCCGTCGTCCCCAGGAGCACGACAACGGGTTGATTGAACCCACGGTGACGAGCTTGCGGAGATCGCCTCCCGATGTTGTGGACTCCTCGCCCACGACCTCGGCCAACCCGTAGAACTCGTCCCGGAACCCGCTGGTTGCGTCACAGATCGAGCCGAGAGTCGGAGCTGACTCCAAATCGGGGAGGGCCGGCAGCCCGATGGCCTCACCAACGGCATGGGGTAGGGAACGCCGCTCCGAAGCCGCCTGCCGGCGCATCTCGAAAACCGGTACAAACACTCGAACGCTCGCTTCGAACGGGTTCGACTCGGGGATCAAGACCCTCACCGCGTCGGCTTCGGCCTCGAACCGCTCCCACAGACGTCCTGTGTCTCGGGCATTCACGATCGAGACCGGAGCAACAAACGCCAACCGTCCACCATCGTGCAGCATCTGGCTCGCACGCCACAGGTGAATGGCGGCCAGGTCGGCGTAGGGACCCAGCACCTCTGAATGATGGTTGCGATAGGCAGCGGCCGAGGCGGGGATCGCCCCGGACTTCAACGGACTGGCGAAGGGTGGGTTCCCGACGATCAGGTCTGCGGCGGGCCACGAGCTGGGCCATCGATCGAGGGAATCACCTACGCTCACTCTGGGCGTGCCCGGCTGGGCGACGCCGCTAGAGAGTTGCCAGGCCCGCAATGAGAGACGGGCGACCGCTGCGGCACCGGGATTGATCTCGATTCCGGCTACTCGTGCGACACAGTCCTCGGCAGCTACACCTGCTTCCAGGAGGCGATCGAGGATCTCGAGCAGAAACACGCCGCCGCCACACGCAGGGTCGACGGTGAAGTGCGGCAGATCAGAACCCGCCATCGCCGTGTCGAGGACCGCAGCAGCGAAGTCGGGAGGGGTGTAATAGGCTCCCCGGCTACTTCGTTCGGTCGAGGTTGTCGACCATTCGTGAACCCAACCCAGCAGGCGAGGATTCGCCCAACCACCCTCGGGCTCCGAGACCAGAATTCGCTGACTGGACGGCCTGGCCACGCCACCCCGAACGGCGCAGGCGTCGAGCACAGCATCGGCGATGCCGTCGACCCCGACGGTGCTTGCGTGGTGAAGCCAGTCGACGTCGGGGCGGAAAACGAGGCTCACCGCGTTTACGTTAACGGCGAGGTTGGACCCAGCCGCCACCTACCGTCTGGACAAACTGGGTGTGAGCCGATCTGTCGTGGGGTTGTTGTCAGGCGGCGGGATCCCAGGACGCAAGATCCGTAAGCCGAGGATCGTTGCTGAACATCTCGACGATGGGGATGTCGAGCGCAAGCCGCTTCTGGACTCTCTTCACATGGAGTTCTTCGTTCCACCGAACAAACGAAACGGCCAGACCCGATCCACCAGCCCGAGCGGTCCGCCCGGAGCGGTGCAGGTAGGTCTTGTGGTCATCCGGCGGATCGAAGTGGATCACGACCTCGACGTCGTCGACGTGGATTCCTCGCGCTGCAACATCGGTGGCAACCAGCACCTTGGTCGTACCTTCGGAGAACGACGACAGAGCCTTTTCTCGGTGGCGCTGACGGAGATCACCGTGGATGGCTTGGGCGGCGACGCCGAGCTTGTCGAGCTCGCCGGCCACTTTGTCGCAGGCCCGTTTGGTGTTGCAGAACACGATGGTCCGATCGACCGAGTTGGCGATCGACGCCACTACTTTGGCCTGGTCCATCTGATGGACCTGGATGAATCGGTGGATCATGTTCTCCACGGTCACATCCTCGGATTCGACCTCGTGATAGACCGGGTCGGTCTGATATCGGCTGATCAGAGACCCCACCGCACCGTCCAAGGTGGCGGAGAAGAGCAGGGTTTGATGCGCACCGTCGATGCGGCGAAGTATCCACTCGACCTGGGGAAGGAATCCCATGTCGGCCATGCGATCAGCCTCGTCGATGACGACACAATTGACCTCAGACACCGAGACTGCTTTGCGGTCCAACAGGTCGATCAACCGGCCCGGCGTAGCGACGACAATTTCGATTCCATGGTTGAGCTTGTTGATCTGCTTGTCCATGTCGGCCCCGCCGTAGATGGCGAGAGCCTTGAGGTTCAACGAGGCGGCCAGTGGGGACAGCTCCTCGACAACCTGATTTGCGAGCTCACGGGTGGGGACCAGCATGAGGGCGTGGAGTGTGCCGCGCTCGGCGTCGGCGAGCGCTTGTACCGTCGGTATCCCGAAGGCGAGGGTCTTCCCCGAACCGGTTTTCGCTTTGCCGCACACGTCCCTACCTTCGAGCGCATCGGGAATTGCGAGTTCCTGGATGGCGAAGGCAGATTCGATTCCTCGTTCTTTGAGGGCGGAAACGACCGGAGGAGAGACCCCAAGTTCAGAAAAAAGGGTCATTGTGGTCTTTCGGCAGAGATTTCGTGCTTACGAGGGTAACCGTTCTAAACGACAACAAGTGGGTACACCGCAATAGACGCGGTCCGAGCACGATCTGGGACCACGGGACCGTTACTGTCAGAGGGTCATGGAATCGGGCTACGTCATCCCTCCTACCTCCACCTATCGGGTTCGGCGGACGGTCGGATTCGTCGATCTGTCCGGCTTCACCAGTTTCGCCAATATCGAAGGCGACGATGCGGCTGTAGAGCAGCTGGAAGTTTTCAGACGGATCGTACGCAACACAGGCGCTGCCAGTGGAGTACGGGTGGCCAAGTGGCTCGGCGACGGGGCCATGTTCGGTGGACAAGAGGCCCCAGCGGTGCTGTCATGCCTGCTCAGGGTCATCTCCAGAGCACGCTCGAAGGGCCTGCTCGACGTGCACGGAGGCGTCACTACCGGCGACGTGATCCTCTTCGAGGGTGATGACTACATTGGCGCATCCGTGAATCTCGCAGCCCGCCTCGCCGACATCGCCGGCCCTGGACAGCTGCTCGGCCCTGTCGACATCCTGCCCGGCCTTGCCCACACAAAAGCAGCAATCGGCACGGTCGACGTACCGGGATTCCCCGACCCGATACCCGTAGCTGATCTCACCAGAGCTGCGCACCTGGTGGAATCCCTCAACCTATGACCACGCAATCATCGAACAGAGGACGCCCGACCGACCCCACGTCGCTTGTCAGCACCTGGCCGGTGGGGGCGGTGTCGGCGAGCTGGGTGAAGACAGACCGATCCCCGGTGACCCTGGGTCCGATCGACCGTCCGTACCACCTCGCGTCGGTCACCAAGCCGCTGTTCTCGTTCGCACTCCTCGTCGCATCGGAAGAGGGAACCCTGCCGCTGACGCAACCGTTGGGCCCGAACGGCGC
>JBLYYW010000260.1:0-5817 GCA_048550155.1 Acidimicrobiales bacterium
GTCCAGATGTATGCCCAGTCGCCGTAGCGCCCGCAGTAGGTGATGTCCAGCGACGTGAGGTAGTCCTGCACCTTGGCTGCGCATGGCCCAGAGTCGAGATCGAAGATCACGTTGGCGTACTCGATGAAGCGAGCTTCGGAGAACACGATGTCGTCGTCTTCGCGGAGCACACCCATGGTGGTCAGCTCCTCGATGACAGGCTTGATGTCATCTTCAGGTTTATGGTCGAGTGGCTTGTACTTGTCGCTGTAGTACACCTCGACCTGAACAGCACCATGACCCGGGGGGCAGGTCGTCGGGCTGAACATGTGCGGAAAGCTCAGGCGTACCGACCGCATGTCTTCGTCGTAGATGTAACGCCAGTGAGCCGGTGAAAGGTCGTCTCGAGCGACACCGATATTGACGATGACGCTCTGGCTGCAGCTGAGCAGGCTGGCGGCTTCTTGCACGTCGTCGGGGACGTTGGGCAGCATTCTGACCATCTCGGCCAGGGGAGCGGAGGAGATGAGAGTGTCGTAGCTCTCGGTGTGTCCGTTTCCGAAGGTAACGGTTCTGGCGGCGGGATCGATGCTCTCGGCTTTGTGGCCGAGGCTCAGATCGGCGGCACCGAAGAACTTGTGGAGGTATCCCTCGAATCCGCCTTTCTTCGGGTACCGAAACTTGTCGATGTAGTGCTTCTCGGTCCTCGGCGGGCGGATCGCTCCCATCAGGACCTCCTTGAGGTCCGGACGGTAGAGCCGCGGCCCGAGCCACGAAACGTTCATGTCCTGTGGACCGCACGTGTGGTACTTGGTGCCGTAGCGGCCGGGGAAGTTGTTTGCGAAGGTTGGCCCGTAGGCGGCCAGCAACCACTCGTGATAGTTGTTGAACGCTGCCGTTTCGGGCATCTCGGTCGCTGAGACCTGGATGAACTCGTCGAGAATCTGCACGACGAGATCAGCGGGGAGGGAGTGGAGGTAGGCGATGGCCGGATGCTTGACCCAGACGCCCTCGTACCAGTTGTCGACCCGAGCATTCAGCGTCTCATAGTCACCGTCGACCGCATCAGCAAGGACGTTCTGCATCTCTTCGATCTCGGTGAAAGAGATGTGTGGACCATCATCGAACACAAATCCCTTGTCGTTCGGAAACGATGCGGTGTGGCCCCCCGGATAATTGTTCTTGTCGAACAGTTTGGGCGTGACGCCCTCTGAGGTCAGGCGATCGAACGCGCCCCACGCCGCCATCCCGCTGCCGAGGATTACCGTATTGTCGCTCATGTTGGTCCCTTCGTGGGGTGCTGTGCGGGTCTTGGACGGTTCTAGCGCCAGCGAGCCCCGAACTGTCTTATTGTTGGTGAAAGTGCCTAGTGGCCAAGCTGTTTGGTCCACCACTTGACTACATCGGCCGATGCGGCTGCGAGATCAAGTGATGGCGCCCAGTTCGTTTCGGTGGTGATGCGGGTGATGTCGGCGGTGATTTCCTCGGCGGTATCGGCACCGCCCGGGCGCGCGCCAAACCAAAGAAGATCGGGCCGACCAACTGCATCTCCGATCATCTGTGACAAATCCTTCACCGCCACACCCTCGCCCATGCCCAGGTTGACAAGTCCTTCGATCGAACTGTCTGCCACGGCGATGAGACCACGGGCCACGTCCCAGGCGTGCATGTAGTCACGTTTCTGGGTCCCGGACGACAGCTCCGCTGGATCTCCATTGAGGAGCTGGCGAATGATGTGGGGCACGAGCCGGTTCGGTTCCTCGAAACGGCCGAGCACGAAAAAGATTCTCGCCACGGCCACCGTGAGGGTCGGGAAGTCGTCGGCAACGGCCAGGGCCCGCTGTCCCGCATCAAGTTTGCAGCGGCCGTACACACTGTCGGGGTCTGCGGGTCCGTTCTCGGACAAGACCCCGCCCTCGGGCCCGTACTCGATACAGCTCCCGGCGACCACGGCCCGCCGACCTCCGGCCTTGGCGAAGCTCTCCATCAAGTGTTCTGCGATCACGACCCAGTCGTGGTTCGCAGGATCGGAGTAGCGGCTGGCGGATTCCCCGTTGAACCATGCGAGATGAAAGAGCTCGTCGGGCTTCCGTTCGTTCATGAAGTCCGTGACTGCGGCGGCGTCGGTCAAGTCGACGCGGTGGGAGGTGATCGCGTTCTCATCGACCCCTTCGAACGTGGGGTCGGCGTGGCTCGAGATCACGTGAACTTCGCGTTGCCCGGTGGTGTCTGCCGGCACCAAACCGTCGAGTGACCCTGCAAGGGCGGCAACCAGATGGCGCCCCAGAAAGCCCGTCGCGCCTGTGACC
Organism: Acidimicrobiales bacterium; assembly: GCA_048550155.1. Taxonomy (GTDB): domain Bacteria; phylum Actinomycetota; class Acidimicrobiia; order Acidimicrobiales; family SZUA-35; genus JABDIY01. The sequence continues at coordinate 2,289 of JBLYYW010000260.1, forward strand.
ACGGTGACGATCGTGCCTTCCGTTGGGTCGGTATTCGGGCTCGTGGCCGCCGTAGTTGCCGGCGTTTGCGTCTCGCTCATGTGTTCCTCTTCGGTCGCTGGGTAGGGCAGGTTTACCTGTATCCCTCGCCCCTGTAGCTCATGAGCCTAGGCAACCGCACCGATACGTTTATTCTATGGCCCTTACACCCGACTCGAAGATCTACGTGGCTGGCCACGGCGGTCTCGTGGGGTCTGCACTGCTACGGCGTCTTGAGCAGGGCGGCTACCACAACATCATCACAGCAACCTCCAGCGAACTCGACCTTCGGAAACAGAATGACGTCAACGAGTTCATGGCCGAACACAAACCCGACCAGGTGATCCTGGCGGCCGGCAAGGTTGGCGGCATCCATGCCAACAACACGCTGCCAGCCCAGTTTCTCTACGACAACATGATGATTCATGGAACCGTGGTGCACGCCTCCCATGAGATCGGCGTGGAGAAGTTGTTGTACCTCGGCTCCTCCTGCATCTATCCCCGAATGGCACGACAGCCCATCACCGAGGACGAGCTTCTCACCGGCGCGCTCGAACCGACCAATGAGGGGTACGCACTCGCCAAGATCACGGGCATCAAGATGTGTGAGACCTACAAGCGGCAGTACGGCGACAACTTCGTGTCGGCGATGCCGACCAACCTCTACGGTCCCAACGACAATTTCGATCTCCAGGGATCTCACGTCATCCCGGCGCTCATGCGCAAGTTCCACGACGCCAAACAGGCCGGTGCTCCCACGGTCGAGGTTTGGGGAACCGGTTCGGCGATGCGTGAGTTCCTCCACGTCGACGACCTTGCCGACGCATGCCTGTTCCTGCTCGGTTCCTACGACGGCGTCCAGCATGTCAACGTTGGCACCGGTGAGGACCAAAGCATCAAGGAGTTGGCCGAGCTGATCGGTCAAATCGTGTACCCGGAAGCCACGCTCACCTGGGACGCCTCCAAACCCGACGGCACACCACGCAAAGTTCTCGACGTCTCCAAGCTGCATGCCCTCGGCTGGAAACACAGCATCGATCTTCGTCAAGGCCTCACCGATACGTACCGATGGTTCATAGAGAACTACGCCGACGCTCGCGGCATCTAACCACTCGCCTCGAATTCAGCACAAACCAACTAGCAAGTACCTGGAGCACCCATCCATGAAGGTTGTGATTCTTGCCGGCGGCCTTGGCAGCCGCCTGAGCGAAGAGACAGTCAGCAAGCCGAAGCCGCTGGTCCAGATCGGTGGTAAGCCGATCATCTGGCACATCATGAAACACTACGCGGCACACGGCTTCGACGACTTCCTCATCGCGCTCGGCTACAAGGGCGACATGATCAAGCAGTACTTCGCCGAGTACGCCACCTTGGCCAGCGACCTGACCGTGAACCTCGGAACCAACAAGGTGATTCGCCACACCCAGCAGCCCGATGAGCGGTGGCACATCGGCCTGATCGACACCGGACTCCACACCCACACCGGAGGCCGCATTCGCCGTCTGGCACCGCACTACAACGGAACGTTCATGGCCACCTACGGCGATGGGGTGTGTGATGTCGACATCACCAAGCTCGTCGATTTCCACAGGAGCCACGGCAAATTGGCCACCATGACCGCGGTCCGTCCGCCGGCCCGTTTCGGCGCCATCGAATTCAGCGGTGACCAAATCACCAGTTTCACGGAGAAACCTCAGACTGGTGAGGGCTGGATCAACGGTGGATACTTTGTGCTCGAACCCGAGGTTCTCGAGTACATCGAGTCCGACGACATCGACTTCTCGAAGGAACCCCTGGCCAACCTGGCCAAGGACGGACAGCTCATGGCCTACCGCCACGAGACGTTCTGGCAGTGCATGGACACCCTTCGGGACAAAGAACTATTGGAATCACTTTGGGACGGCGGCAACGCTCCCTGGAACAACTGGAGCACGAACTCATGAAGGTCCTACTCACCGGTGGCGAGGGCTACATCGGAACACTTCTCGGCCAGCGTCTCATGGACGCCGGCCACGACGTCGTGAGCTACGACACCGGCTTTCACCGGGTCGGCTGGCTGTACGACGGCGTCGACTGCAGCCCGGCCTGGACAAAGCTCGACACACGGCTGGTGTCGGCGGAGCAGCTCCAAGGTTTCGATGCGGTCATCCATCTCGCTGACCTCTCCAACGACCCTCTGGGGGACCTCAACCCTGATCTCACCTACGACATCAACCACCGTGCCACCATCAGGCTGGCCGAGATGGCGAAAGAGGCCGGTGTCCACCGCTTCATCTACAGCTCGTCGTGCAGTGTGTACGGCGCGTCCGGTGACAACGAAGATGTGTTCGCCACCGAGGAGTCGGCCACCGGTCCGCTGACCGCGTACGCCAAGTGCAAACTCCTGTGCGAAAACGATCTTTCCAAGCTGGCCGATGACAGCTTCTCGCCTGTCTTTTTGCGTAACGGAACCGCCTTCGGTCTCAGTCCCCGCATGCGGTTCGACCTGGCGATCAACGACCTCACGGCACAAGCGTTCCTCACCAAGAAGCTGGTGCTCGAGTCCGACGGCACCCCGTGGCGTCCCTTCGTCCACGTGGCCGACATCGGCAAAGCCATGCTGTGTTGCCTCGAGGCCCCCAAGGAAGCGATTCACGACCAGATCTTCAATGTGGGCGACGACCGGGGCAACTATCAGGTCAAGGACATCTGCCGGATCATCGGGGAAGAAATCGATGGCTGCGAGGTGATCATCGGTGAGAAAGGCGGCGACAACCGCAACTACAAGGTGAACTTCGAGAAGATCACCAACCAGCTTCCGGGATTCTCCTGCGACCACGACGTCCGCTCAGGCGTCAAAGAGATGGTCGACACGTTCACCCGCATCAGCTTCAACGAGGCGCAGCAGACTCACAGAGGTCACCGCCGCATCAAGCAGATCCAGCACTTGCTTGACACTGCGCAGGTGAACGACGAGTTCTACTGGAGTGTGTAGTGAATTTTGAAGAGACTCCAGTTGAGGGGTGTTTTGTTGCGTCATTGAAGCAGATTGGTGACGAGCGGGGATTCTTCGCTCGTCAGTGGTGTGCGGACGAACTCGGCGCAATCGGTGGCGCCAGCCATGTCGCTCAGATCAACACGAGCTACTGCGTGGATGCAGGACTGATCCGCGGTCTCCACTGGCAGGAGCCACCAGCGGGGGAGGCCAAATTCATGCGCTGTATCAACGGCGCAATCTTCGATGTTTGCGCCGACGTCCGCCCGAACTCACCGACCTACGGGAAGTGGTTCGGAATCGAACTCACCCCGCAGAATCGGCTCGCCCTGGTCATCCCAGAGGGATGCGCGCATGCTTACCAATCGTTGGTACCGCACAGCGAAGTGATCTACCTCACCAACACGCCCTACACTCCGGGCGCCGAAAAGGGACTCCGCTACGACGATCCGTTCTTCAATATCGAGTGGCCCATCGCAGATGGCGTCCTGCTCAGCGAGAAGGACGAGAACTGGCCCCCGTTCTCGGCTTGAGGAC
>JBLYYW010000261.1:0-2653 GCA_048550155.1 Acidimicrobiales bacterium
ACGTATCCACCCGTGGCGACGCTGTCACCCGAGCCCGACTGACAGGAGCCCTTCCCCAGACTTGATGTGCCGGGGGCCAGAGGTCCAACCGCGGGCCCCGGCAAGCACATCGGCCTCTCGGTCAGCCGACGGCTTCGTCGTCGGCTGCATCCACTTCCTGATCTAGTTCGGCCTCCAGCGCCTGGAGCTCCCGCTTGATGACCTCCTGAGCGTTCTCGATCACCGCCTCGACCTTCGCCTCCAGATCGGCCGCAGCGATGACCACAAGCCCGACTTCGCCAGCGTCGAGTTGCTCGCCGAGGTCCTTGAGGTCGCCCCGGTTCATGCCCCCCGCCACATGCCCAGCGATCGCGCCCAGCGCAGCCCCGCCTGCGGTCGTCGCAGCCAACAAGCCACTACCGATCGCCGCCGCCGGGAACAACGCAATCACCGCGCCAGTAGCCAGACCGATGCCCGCACCGCGCCAACCACCCTTGCGCGTGGGCTGCTCGTGCTTCTTGACGATCTTGACTTTGCCGTCATCGTGCTTGGCAACTATGGCCGCGTCGAAATTGTCGATCAACTGCCAGTCGTAGTACAGCGACTTCACAGCCTCATAATCGACCTCAGCAGCTGCAAGGTCGTTGTAGACGGCGCCGAACACCATGTACGTGTCATAGTCAGCCATTCGTGTACTCCTTCTTCGTGATTGGGACGCCCATCGTAAGAACTATGAAATCGCCGCGTAAACGAGACCGACGAGTTCACCCCGGGTGAAACCGCACCAACCCATAGACACACACCGACGAGTGGGCAACCCTGCAGGCACCGATCGAACCGGGAGGCTTCGCTATGGATGCGGTCACACAAATCTTCAACATCGTGCTCGTGGTCTTCATCGTCGCGACGATGCTCTCGGCGGGATTCAACACGACCTTCGAGCAGCTCACCAGCGTGTATCGGAGATGGCAACTGGTCCTGATGGTCGTGGTCGTGGGGTTCGTCATCCGCCCGCTCGTCGGGTGGGGTACCGCCGAGCTGTTCGGTCTGGCCACGCCGGCCTTCATCGCGATGGTCCTGTTGTGGAGCTGCCCCGGCGCCCCCTTCGGCAGCAAGCTCGTGATGACAGCGAAGGCGAACATCCAAACCGGCGCGGTGCTCCAGGTCACGCTTGCGGCACTCGGCAGCCTCACGTTCGCGCCGACTGCCAACGCCATCGTCTCCGCTGCCGACCTCGGCGACGACATCTCGCTGCCGGTCGCCGACCTGATCAAGACGGTCGCGTTCCTCCAGCTCGTGCCATTCGCCGTCGGTCTGATGATGCGCCACTGGGCGTCGGACACCGCGCTCGACTGGGACAAGACCGCCGCCAAGCTCTCGAGCTACGCCTTTCTCCTGGTGCTGGTCGGCGCCGTGCTCGGGAGCTGGGAGACGATGGTCGAGCTGATCGGCTCGAGAGTGCTGCTGGCGGCGATCGTCGCGTCGGTCGTGATGATCATCGCCGGGTACTTCCTGTCGACGGGGAAGCCGGCGACGAAACAGGCCGCTGCACTCATCGAGCCGTGCAGCAACTCCGGCCCGGCATTCGCTGCTGTGGGGATCGCGTTCGGCAACGACCCCGACATCCTCGGCGCTATCACCGCGATCCTCGCCCTTCAGATCGTGGTCGGTCTCGCGACCGCTTCGTTTTGGGCCAAGGACAACGCCGGTGCCGTCACCACCGAACCCGCTCCCATCGCCGCATGATCAACGGAATCCTGAACGCCCCCTGACAACAAAACACCTCAACAAACACCACGAGAAGGACATATCGACATGACCGACAAGCCCAACATTCTGTACTTCCAGCTCGACAACGTGAGCACCGCCGACTTCGGGTGTTACGGCGGCGGCATGGTGATCGGCGCCAAGACGCCCAACATCGATCGGTTTGCCAGCGAAGGCTTGATGTTGACCAACTACAACACCGAAGCCCAGTGTGTTCCGTCTCGGTCGGCGCTGATGACCGGGCGCCATTCGACCCGGACCGGTTGTGTGTCGGTATTGCCGGGATGTGGTCTCGTGGCATGGGAGCTTACGATCGCAGACCAGCTCAAGGAGCTCGGCTATCGCAACGCGTGCTTGGGCAAGTGGCATTGTGGCAACGAACCGGGCCGCTATCCCACCGACAAGGGCTTCGACTACTGGTACGGCATCGGCGGCACCTGGGACGAAGCAATGTGGCCCTCCGACAAGTGGTTCAGAGACGCCGGGATGAAAGAAAGCATGGTCCTCGAATCGACCGGGGCCGGACACCTCGAGGAAGTGAAGGTCCTCGACGAAGAGGAACGCAAGAACTTCGACCTTCCCATCCTCGAAAAGGGCAAGAAGTGGATGGAGGATGCGGTCGCGGCCGATGAGCCGTTCTTCCTGTACTTCAACCACTCCAACGTCCACTTCCCGATCCTGCCACGCGATGAATACATAGACAGCTCCGAGGGCGGGCCGGTCGCCGACTGCATCCAGATGGTCGACGGTGACTTCCAGCAGCTGCTCGACAAGATCGACGAGCTGGGCATCAAGGACAACACCATCGTCGTGTTCACCGCCGACAACGGCCGCGACACCTCGTTCCACCCTCCGGGCTCCAAGGGAGCGCAAGGCAACTTCCGCGGCGGCTACTTCTCCACCTATG
>JBLYYW010000262.1:0-3512 GCA_048550155.1 Acidimicrobiales bacterium
CGAGCGGTTCGCATTCTCTCCGCTGTACCGGCTCGTTCCTCGCCGGTTCCGCTTCGCTCCAGCGAGCCCGCTCTTCCTTCGGGTCGCTTCCGATACGTCACATCAGCTGGCTCGTTCCTCGCCAGTGATGCTCCCTTTTGGTTACATCGGGGCTCGCCTTCGGGCGAGCGGTTCGCATTCTCTCCGCTGTACCCACGCACCGATCCAGAAGTCGAAGGCGTCGGGTCCCAACGAATCCATGCGACGAGCCTAGTCTCACTGGATGGGCCCACTCGACTGATCGAAACGTGGCGAGCACCAGCGGCTGGGAGCCTCCGCAGGGAGCTACGGCGTGGAGACTCCGTTGGAGATCTCTGTAGGAGTGCCAACGCGGGATCCGCTGTCGTCGATCTGATTGGTCACCCCACCTTGGAGTGCGTTCACGATCAGTATGAGCGGGAGGACGATCGCAGCAGCCCCGATGGCATACTCAACGATTGTTGCTCCCTTTTCGGGGGACTTGTCCGGTTCTCTCATCGACTCAACTCCATGAAGACGTTCGTACCTGCGGTGTTGGGGGCGTTTGCGTTCCCGAGGCCTCGTGGAAGGCTCATGGCAGGGAGTACAAAGGCGGTCAATGCTTCAGCCTTGTTCCCTGTTGGGTTCGCATTGAACCCGACCCCCGGATCGAAGATGTCGCCGCTTGCATAGACCCTTTGAATGAAGAGAGGCTGGAACCGTTCAAACGCGACGACACTCATCCCGAGGTTCTGCCATGCGGGGGTGGCTGGTACGAACACGAAACGCGGCGATGTCTGGATGTCATAGATGTCAAATGGTTCCACAACGGAGTCCCGCGTGAAGATCGGATCCGTGCAGACGTTCTTTGTGTTGATGATGGTGAGGCAGCCGGTGGGGAAGTGGGTGTCCGAGCCTGCGAAGTTGCCGTGGTCGGTCCAGGCTTCACCGCGATAGTGAGACAGGCAACGCTCCATCATCTTGATGGTTCGTTCGCCACGGGTGAAGGTGTTGTGGATCAGTAGATAGTCGGCGATGTCCTTCGGCACAGCGGTCATGAGCAAGTCGTCGTCCCAGTTCAACGCGCCTGCGTCACCGATGAACTGGTTCTTCCAGCATGACCTGGGAACGTCGTCAAGGACGGTGAGGGTGGGGTCGATGAATTCCCACAGCGGGGTGTCGTCGACGGGATCGCCCCCCACTGTCGTGGTCGTTGTCCACGACAGCGAACTGAGGCGCCGCAGCCGTCCCGCACCGCCGTCTGGAAAATCCCCGGGATCTCCGAACAGGCCTTTTCCGACCACGTTGGGTTGGTTTCCGTTGCCGGTCGGCGCTCCGTTGGCCCTCGGCTGTTTCCACGGGCAGTTGGTGTCGTCGTCGACGAAGGCCGGATCTGCCGAGAGTCCGGCTTCGGTCGTGGCGCCGCCTGTGTACTGATAGAGGCCGTGGTCGACCCCCTGTGCGAGGTTGTCTGCGTATTGCGCGGTGGTTCCGGTGCAGTCCGTGGTCGTCCCGTAGATCGGGTTACCCCATTGGGTGAAGTCGAGGTCTCCGAAGTTCCCTTGAATATTCTGATCACAAAGGTTGTCAGGAAGGCTCGAGTTACCGACTTTCAGGCATTGGTGGCCATCGGCGTTCGACGGCACCGCAAACGGGAGGACCGTTACTGATCTGGCGACTCTCGCCTCGGCAAATGCTGTGTGCTCGATCGTCGTGATGCCGCCAACGCGCGCGAACGCCGTGTCCACCGATCGGGTCGGTATCCGTAGCCTGAGTTCGGTCCAGTACGAGTCATGGGCGAGACAGTTTGCGGTCGGATAGGTGGACCAACCCGAGGGCAACGGTTCGCTTGCGCACGTATTGAGATCGGCGGTCGTGAAGTTGCCCGATGGCAGGTTGGCGTTGAGCAAGTCCACCACGGTTGTTTTGAGGGCTGCCTCGTCGTATCGAACCATTGCACCTGCCAACACTGCGGTGTCGGCCGCAGCCTGGTCCTGGCGCCGGTGCAGCATTACTTGGCCCACGTCGATCACAAGCGCAAGGAAGAGCATCATGCCGATCATGGTGACCGCGGTGAAGAGAAGTGCGTAGCCTGCCTCACCGTCACGGGAGCGATCGCGTTGGGAGGAACCGGTCACGGACATGATTGCGCTGTGGTCGTTTCTGCCCAGGTTGCCTCCTGCTCGAGCCGAAAGTTCACCTCGCTGTTCGGTACGACGTTCTTGAGAAAGGGATCGTAGAAGCCGCTCAGCTGTTCAAGATTTCGCTCGACGCGTACGAGAGCCAGGTCGCCGGCCTGATTTGCGCCGCTGGCCGCCAGTGTGATCTCGATTCGGTACTCCTGTGGATCGTCGACTCGTCCGCAGATTTCGGCGACGATCTCATCGGTCTGAGTAGTACCGGTTGAACCGGTGGGGTGGTAGTTGACCGCGACGAGTCGAGCGCCTTCTCGGGCTCCGTGGCGCGTGTCGAGCACCTGGGAGAAGGTCCAGCCAAACTCGATGATTCCGAACAACAAGCCCAGCAGAATCGGCGCGATGAGGGCGAACTCGACCATCGCAGCCCCGCGCTGATCGGGGCTCTTGGCATCACTCGCAGGTTGATGCTCGCTTGGTCGCATCAATGGTCCGGTTCCGTCGCAACTCAGGAGATCTTCCTGCGTTACTTATCGTCGCGTTTACCCTGAACTTGAGCCCATGCCTGTGCCGGCGCCCAGCACCGAAGTGGGCACATCTGATGTGGCCGGCAGGCAGGCGGATGTCGTGGGCCGTACAAGACTTGAACTTGTGACCTCTTCCGTGTCGAGGAAGCGCTCTAGCCAACTGAGCTAACGGCCCTTGGGGACTGTGATGTTATCCGGACCGGCGGATTTCGGCACCGTTTTTCGTGGTGACGATAGGTTGATGTGATGCCTTCAGCAGATGTGAACGGGATAACGATTGAGTATGTCGAGCAAGGGGTAGGGGACCCACTACTGCTGATCATGGGTTGGGGAGCGCAGTTGATCGACTGGCCGGACGGTCTCGTCGACATGTTCGCCGAGAATGGGTTTCGGGTCATTCGGTTCGACAATCGTGACGCGGGATTGAGCACCGAATTCGACTGGGAACCTCCCTCGCTCGGGCACACGTTCGTGCAGGGCACTCTCAAGAGGGGGATCAAGGTTGGTTACACCCTCAGTGACATGGCCGATGACGCCGCTGGCCTGCTCGACGTTCTCGATATCGAATCGGCCCATGTGGTCGGAGCATCGATGGGCGGGATGATCGCTCAAACCCTCGCGATTGAGCACCCCGACCGGATCAGGACCCTCACCTCGATCATGTCGAACACCGGCGACCGCCGTAACGGCAGGATCGCGGCAAAGCTCGTGCCGAAGATGTTGATGCACAAGCCCACCCGGGAGAACGCTCCTGAGTTGGGGGCCAAGCTGTACTCCAACTTCGCAGGGCCGCACTGGAAGTACGACGACGCGCTGGAGCGGGGGAGAGCCCGCGCGGCGCGCAGCTGGCGTC
>JBLYYW010000263.1:0-3393 GCA_048550155.1 Acidimicrobiales bacterium
GCACATCGCAGATGCCGCGCAGCGCCGGCTTCGCGTCGCAATGGTGGAGGATGCGCTCCGGAGAATCGGAAAGATCAACACGTCTGAGGTTGCGATTCGGTCAGCCCGACCGCTGCCGACGACGAGCTACCGTACCGGAGTTCGAATGTTGGTCGACTCCGACGGCGCTCTCGCCTATCGGAGGCCGCGATCCCATGTGCCGTTCCGCCCGGCGTCGTGCTTGATCGCGCATCCACTAGTGGATGAGTTGATCGGATCGATTCGCTGCCCGGGTTCCCGCGAGGTGACGATCAGGGTCGGAGCTCGAACTGGCGAGCGCATGGTGGTCGTCGATGGTGATCCCGCAGCGGTGAGCGCTCCGGACGATGTTCGAATTTCAGGATCGAACCGTCCCGATTCAGTGTCGGTTCACGAGGTCATACACGGCCGGCGTCTTCGGATATCGGGAGGCTCGTTCTTCCAGGCCTCACCCGAAGGCGCTGAGGAGCTGATTCGGCTGGTGGGTCTGGCATTGGCCGATGTCGATCGCAGCGAAGTCGTGGTTGATGCCTATTCCGGGGGTGGTCTGTTCTCCGCAACCATCGGTTCTGAGTGGGCAGCCCAGGACGGTCGGGTGATAGCGGTCGAGGTCAATCCTATTGCGGCAGCCGATGCCACGGTCAACGCTCCTCATGCACATTCGACCGTGGCGCGGTTCGAGGACTGGGACCCGGTGTCAGCGAGCGCAGTGATTGCCGATCCGGCCCGTCCTGGGCTCGCAGGTCCGGGCGTGAAGTCTGTCGTCGAAACCGGAGCGGCGGTTGTGGTTTTGGTCAGCTGTGACGCTGGCGCTCTGGGTCGCGACGCCGGGCTGCTGCACGAGTCGGGCTACACCCTTCGCGACGTCTCGGTGGTCGACATGTTCAACCAGACCAGCCATGTCGAGGCGGTCAGCCGGTTTGAGCGAACCGCCTAGGAGACCCGTGCGCGGTATTCGGCAGAGTGGAGAAAGCCGTCGACCAGATCGTTGAGCTGAACACCGCCACGTGCCAACCCGGTCCAGTATTCGAATCCTGCCGCGTCAGGCGTGCGGTCTAACATCCCGACGTAGATCATGAACACGTCGACCTGGGCCCGAACGCTTTCAGCGTCGACGACGAGAGCTTGCATTGGTGTTCGGCGCCACTCGTCTACCTCGGCAGTACTCGGGAAATCTGATGATCCGAGCAGGGCTGATTCTGCGTGCGGTCGGATTCGCCCGGCGAACTCTTCGGAGTTGAGAAACGCCAGGATGACCTCGGAGGGGCTGACCTGTCCGGTGTTCAACATCGAGGCCCAGTACAGCAAACCTCCGTCGTCAGCCTCACGGCCGAGGAAGTCGACGTACTGCTTGGCAACGAAGTCGTCGGCGGACTCGAAGGGGCCCACCTCGACTGGGCACCGGAGATCCGACGGTTCGGATTGGGTGATGTCGGAGTCGTGGCCTGGGAGTGGTTCTGAATCCGACACCACCCGCTCCACGAATTGAGTTGTCACCCACATCCGCCCATCGGCGGCGCATCGGACATCGACCCACAAATGGGTGGCGCGGTCGGCCATCAGGTTTGCGGCATGGGCCTCCGATTCCATCCACAGTCCGACCGCATCCGATGCAGGGTTGTACATCACCAGGGAGTTCTCTGCGGCCCACATGTTCCTCGGGAAGTCGTCCAGAAGCACGACGATCTCAGAATGGGCCAGCTCGCCGGAGGCTCGCATGGCTCGTCCGGTGTCGCTGGCGTATGGGGCAAGGTCATCGAACTCGTGGAGCTGGCCGAGACCGGCGGCCGAGCGAGCAGCGTTGTGGTCCGCTGCGATACGGGCCGCGAGGGCCCGCTCGACCGATGTCATCCTCGCGGTCGCAACGTTTTCGAGTTCGGAAGATCTGGTTGTCGCTCCAGCTGGGCCGGGCGAGACCGAGAGGGCCAAGAAAAAACCTAGAGAAACAGCTAAAAGTCGGCGGGGAAAACACGATGAGGCGGCAAACACGGACAGTTCTTCGGCGCTGGGTAAAAATTCCTTAAGCATCTGAGACAATTGGGCCCAGGATGTCAATCCTTCGACAAGCTTCTGGGTTGTTAGTGGCCGCCTCTCAGCTCGGCGAAAGCCATTCGAGAACTCGACCGCGAAGCTTGTCCACATTCAAGCCCGACGACGCACTGACCCAGAGAACGTCACCCGGTTCGAGGTCGCAACCTGCAGCGAGTTCTTTGTTTCGCTTCTGTCGCTGTGACGACTTCACCTTGTCGTGTTTGGTTGCTACGACGCTGTGGGGGAGTCCGTGACTCCGCAGCCAGGCAAGCATCCCTTTATCCAGTGCGGTGGGACCGACGAGTCCGTCGATCAGGACAACCACCATCGACAACGATTCTCGCTCGAGCAGGTAGTCCTCGATCATTCTCTGCCAGCTCGCCTGAGCTTTCTTGGAGGCACCAGCTGCGTAGCCGTAGCCCGGTAGGTCCATGAATCCTCGGGTGGCAGGATCTTCATTGAGTACGAACAGGTTGAGAAGCTGAGTCCGACCTGGCGTTTTGGATGTGTGAGCCAGCTTTTTGCGATGTGCGATCAGATTGATCAGTGTGCTCTTGCCGACGTTGGACCGCCCCACGAAGGCGATTTCGGTGGTCAATGAGGGCAAGTCCTGATGGTTGGTTGCGCTCTGACAGAAGCGTAGATCCAGTGGGCGCATAGGCCCAGCGTAGGGGTGTCTCGGGCGGATGTACCGCGTTGCTCAAGGCACCTCGGAAACCCGTCGATAGGACTGCAATGGAAGCTGCCGACATCATCGCTGCCACACCGGCGCCGGCTGACAAGGACGCCGTTTTGTCTTCCCTCGGTGCGCTTCTCGAGTCGATTGATCTGGAGTCCTCCGAACTGGTCGAGCACGAGGAACGCTGCGCCAACTTCGAGCAGCAGTTGGCGAGTCTCAGCGAGCAGCGAGATCAGGTCAGCCAGTTCGCCGACGCCCAGGAACGTAACGAGCCGATCTCACTCTGTCTGGTCGGAACGTTCGAATTCTTGATCGCGGACGACGACCTCAGCCTCGAGGTGAGGAACGACCGGTTGCTCGGACTGTTCCGGTCTGCGAGCGCGTGCATCATGGTCGCCGACTGGCCGGACACCAATCCATCGACGGTCGATTGGGTCGAGAGCTTCAATCGGGTTGTAGAGCGCAAAATCCGAGACCTGCGGATCAACGCCAGTGGCTATTCGAAGGTAGTGAAGATCAAGTTCGGCCAAGAGCTGCTGATCCCGACCGCGATCTTCAACCAACCTCACTACGACAAAGCCCCCAAGGAATACTGGCTTCAATACGCCAGCTTCTCCTTGATCGGCAGCGTGCTTGGCAGTCGCAAGCCCTCCGCCCAGTTGCGC
>JBLYYW010000264.1:0-2697 GCA_048550155.1 Acidimicrobiales bacterium
GTACAACCCGATCCCGGTCCCGATGTCGAGCACGACATCGCCGTCCTTGATCGTCTCCTCCAAGGCTGCCGCGTAGGCGTTATGACGTTCGGTGTCGGCGAACATCCAGCCGTAGCTCTCCAGGGAGTATCCGTCGCGATCGATGGGTGCCATGTCTTTCCTTTTGCCGCAGAGGGACGATGTGACCCGCTCGTCCGGCCCCAAATAGTAGAGATTCTTTTCGGAATGTCCAGTACGAGTCGTCTGAGGCTCGGTCCTGACACTCGATTCGGGTAATACTCAGCTGTGGCTCAGGGTCCCTCACGTGGAGAAGTATGGGGAGCGCTTCGGCGGCTCGCTGCTGACGATCCTGATCCTGCGCTTGAACTGATGACCTTGATTCCAGACGAGATAGGCGCCCTCGCCATTGGCCACGGGCTCGGTTCAGCCCTCTATGAGGCAGCCCGAGGTTTCGACGTCGAGATCCCTCCTGACCTTCGGCGGTGCGCGGAAGACGCACGATTTGTGCGGCTGTCATCGATGAACGTGCTTCCTGAAATCGGCGCAGCTCTGGACCGGGCCGGCATCCCCTGGGTCGTGCTGAAAGGCCCCGCCGTCGGCGCCTTCTACGAGCGTCCCGAACTGAGAGGCTTCAGCGATCTTGACCTCATGGTCCGAGGCGCCGATCTTGAGCGCGCAATCGAGTCGCTCGGCGATGCGGGGGTGGCTGACTTCAACCGGAATTGGGTCGGATATCTCCGCTATGGGATTGCAGAGTGCCCGCTGCTCGCACCGGGAGTTGCCGTGGATCTGCACTGGCATATCGTGGCGACCGATCGACGGCGCAAGAGAACAACGGTTGATATTGCTGCGATGCTAAAGCGACGTCGCTCGATTCGACTCGGGGAGATCGACGTCGCGGCTCTCGATCCCGAAGACCAGTTGATGAACGTGTGCATCCACGCCGGTCTGTCCGGCGCAGATCGCCTTGGTTGGCTTCGTGATGTCCGTGAATTGGTCCGGGCCGACTCGATCAACTGGGACGTCTTTGGCGAGCGCTGCGTAGAAAGTGGCGTTGCGGCTCGGGTTGGTCAGGTTCTGGATCGAGCTCGTTGCTTGCTCGGTGCCGGTGTCCCATCAGCCATACCGCCCGCGCTGTGCCCTCGAGCCTTGCTTATCGCACGGCGGAGACTCGATGAGCGAACGGTCAGTGGGTACTTATCGAGTGGGACCCTACGGAAGCTGCCGGTTCGGGGAAGTGGCAACTCGGTCGGTGATGTTTCTGCGGTTCTACGATCGTCGATCCTCGCGCGGTTTGGTGCCGGACCCAACTGGGACTTCTCAGACGACGAGTCGGTTCTGTTCTTCGATGACGAATCCGGTGGACCCGGTGCCCGGGCTGCCTACTTCAGGTACGCGGCCGCCGGTCAACGCTCCTAGGCGTTCTGTTTGTGCGTTTCGTCACAGAAGTGCAAGGTGGGCAACCCTCGAGTGCCCGCTAGCGTGTAACGGTTCGGTCTGAGTAGGCCCTGCGCACCGGCTCCAACGCCAGTGTGGGGAACCGTTCGGCACAAGACTCAACAAGTACGTGTACGGCCCGGGGCGCCTCCTGAGCCCGCTGACGAAAGCGCAAGCGATGACTGTAAAAGCAATCGTCGGCCGCAAGGCTGGCATGACACAAGTGTGGAGCGAGGACAATCGTCTTCTGCCGGTCACTGTGATCGAGATCCAGCCCGTACGGGTCGTTCAGGTCAAGACCGTTGACAGCCACGGCTACAACGCAGTTCAGGTGACCTTTGGCCCTGCCCGCCGCAAGATCAACAAGCCCGAACAGGGCCACTTCGATGCCGCCGGTGTCGAGGCGGGCCGTGAGCTGCTCGAGCTTCGCCTGGACGACGTGAGCGAGTACGAGGTTGGTCAGGAGATCGCTCTCGACTCCTTCGCCGCCGGTGACATCGTCGACGTCACCGGCACCAGCAAGGGCAGGGGATTCACCGGCGTGATGAAGCGTCACAACTTCGCCGGCCAACGGGCCACCCATGGCGCTCATCTGGTTCACCGCATGCCCGGCTCGATCGGTCAGTGTGCCACCCCCGCTCGCGTGTTCAAGGGCAAGAAGATGGCCGGCCATTCCGGAAATCAGAAGACCACCCAGCAGAACCTCACCATCGTGAAAGTCGACTCCGAAAACGGAGCGATCATGGTCAAGGGGGCAGTTCCGGGAGCCAAGAACGGCGTGGTCACGGTCCGCAATGCTGCCAAGAAGAAGGTGAGTGCCTGATGGTCGCTGTCGCTGTTACCTCCGCCAAAGGCTCCAAGGCCGGCACGCTCGAGCTGGATGAGACGCTCTTCGGCATCGAACCCAACGTTCCGGTGATGCACCAGGTCGTCACCGCACAACTGGCCGCACGTCGAGCCGGTACCCATAGCACCAAGACCCGGGCCGAGGTTCGGGGCGGCGGCGCCAAACCGTGGCGCCAAAAGGGAACCGGTAGGGCTCGCCAAGGTTCGACCCGCTCGCCTCAGTGGGTCGGAGGCGGTGTCGCTCACGGTCCCAAGCCTCGCGACTACAGCCAGAAGACGCCAAAGAAAATGGTGAAGCTTGCACTTCGTAGCGCTCTGTCCGATCGGGCCAGCGACAACAAGGTCGTCGTCGTCGACAGCTGGGGCATCGATGCGCCCAGTACCAAAGCCGCACAAGCGGTTCTCGAGGCCAAC
>JBLYYW010000265.1:0-14660 GCA_048550155.1 Acidimicrobiales bacterium
ATGATCGCAACTGCGCCAAAGACGAATCCCATGAACGTTCCGCCGCTCTTTCGACCGCCGTCGTTTGTGACCACGATCGACTGAGGAGCGACCGAACTGGTACCGCGTGCGCTGGTTCCTGGCGCCGGTGGCGACAAATTGGCGGGGGCGCCGGCGGGGTCGATTTGGTTCGAGCCGCCGCGGCTCACCGAATCGGTCCACCTCGCACCGTCCCAGTATCGGTTCGAATACTGACCGGTCGGGTCGCTGTACCAGCCTTCGGGGGCACCTGCCATGACACACTCTCCTGTCGAGTTGGATTCGCTTTCGGCGATAACGCCGCGGCAGATACCCTAGTACCAACATGTGGCAAGGTGAGGTTGCCGGGCCAACAGTCCAGCCGGGGTCAGTCCATCAGAAATGGCGCTCGGTGGCCGAATCGTGATTCGATTGGGATGTGGAGCGGCCGGGGGAGCAACAGACCCAGCGGGCCTCGGTTGCCGGCATCCTGATAGACCCTGACGATGCTGAGCAATCGCCTGCCTCAGGCTCTTCGATGCCCCCCAGGGTCTTTGCAGTTGCTGTGGCCGCCTTCGTCCTGTGTTCGGCGGCCTTCGCGCTCACGGTTCCAACCGGTTCCAACGTCGGCGAGGCCCAAGAACCGGCCGAGAATTCGAGCTGTTTGACCGCCCCGGAGCGAGAGGCCCTGTACTCCCCCCAACCTGTTGGCAGCTACGAGGGTTTTGGGGCGTCGCTTCGGGTTCGGGCGATCACCGGTGACGCGATCGTCCGTGGCCGCATCAGCGACCCGACCGATGACTGGGGTGGAATCGAGATCCTCCGACAGCTCACCGGGTCGACTGCCATCGGTGGCTTCACACTTGAAACGCGGGATCCGATCTTGCCTGCCGTCATCGCCAACACAGAGTTTTTGGCGATTGTGAACTCAACACTCAGAGGCGGATTTACGGTCGCGCCCGAGAGCTTCTTCTTCGCCTGCGACGGCGTAGATCAGGTTTCCACCCTCGCTGACCGCGAACGTTCCCCCGCCAAGGACTCCGCGACCTTGGACGATCTCGAGCGTGGACTTCGTGCCCTGGTCCGGCCAGACGCTGTCTCGTCCACGAGACAGACCGACAACAATGAGGTTGCGTTCGACCTCACGGCGCACGACGGCACTCGGGTGGCACTCCTGGCACCCGAGGTGTTGGCCGGTGACTTCACCGCCTGGTTCTCCCCTGTCCACTCCGCTGACCCTCCCATCATCGTGAGGACAGATCACTTCACCGCAACGGTTGAAGCCGAGAGATGCGGGTCATTCCGCCACCTGCGGGACGAACGCAACGCCATGATCAACCGGAACTGCTTTGGCCCGTTCCAGACCAAGACTCGGTTCGCTCCCACGATGGTCAGCAACGATCTCCACGGCCTCCGGATCCGACTGATCGAGCCCGCAGCCTGGCTTGACGAAACCCCTCTGCAAAGGGTTTCGGTGTTTGGATCGATCCAACCGCATCGCTTCGGTCCCGTAGCCCACGACTCGGTCCCGCTGGTGATCACCGACACGATGGACGTTCTCGAAGCGCGCTCTCCTGACTCGCTGGAGCTGGTGTGGAAGAGGGTTCTGCCCGGGGGGTCTGAACTGCTCACCGTGGCCGGGCAGGCGCCAAACCCGGTCCTGGTCTACGGAAGCGATTCTCTTCGTGTGATCGCCGTCAACGCATCTGACGGATCGACTGCGTGGCAGAGAATCGGACTCATGCCACGGTCACAGGGTTCTCGGGTCATCGTTTCAACCGTCGGAGGCCGAGAGGCGTTCTGGGTGGGCGAGTTGGATCCTGCAACCGGTGAGGAGATCTGGAAGACTCAGTTGGATCTCCCTCCCACGACTTCGGCCAACCTGGCGGTATTCGAGGACTCAGGCGTCGCCTCACTCGAGCTGTGGGATGGCGCTGAAACCGGTGGAGATACCAAGGAATACCTGATCGTTGACCTAGAGAGCGGCCAGATTCGATGGCGAGCTCCGTTGGCGGTCAACACTGCGCTCTGGTTCGAAAGTGCATTGGCGATGAGCTTCGGGTTGGGTCAGGTCACCGGAATCGATGCGTTCACCGGCGAGAGAATCTGGTCGCACGAAGGCGAGGTAGTGGCACGGCCACAAGATGGCCTGGTTCAACTCAACGGCGGGCGAATGGTCGATGTGGCCACCGGATTGATCATCGGACCGAACGGGGATCGCCCGCTGACCGAATCGACACCGTCGCGATGAACGCCGCCGCGACCGCAATCCCCACCGCCCACCACCGGCTCGGGAAGAGGTCGTTGAGAACCGAAACCACAACCGGACTGACCGACACCGACAGGCCGAAGATCATGGCGATGACGCCAAGTCCTTGCCCAAGCTGCTTGGCGTCGAAAAGTTCAGTGCCGTAGATGCCCTGTAACGGTGAGGTCGCACCAATTCCGAAGCCGGCAACCACCACATACGCAACGCCGATCGCCGGGCTCGCGGCGACCCCGAGCAATCCCGCCCCGAGCATGATTGCTGCGAAGGCGATCTGAAGCGAACCGATGGTGCCGAAGCGTCCCACCAGCTGCGTGACGGGGAGCCGGCCGAGGAACTGCGTGGCGCCCCGGAACCCGGCCAACCACGCGGCGGTGGTCAAGGTCAGTCCGGCATCGGTCATCAGTGGGACCTGATACACGAGGATGATTCCGGTCGCGACCCCGACCGCTGCGCTGGCTGCGGCGTATCGTCGCTTGGGTCGGGTGTCGAGAATGTTCTGCCACCGGACCCGAACCCCTCGTTCGGCTCCATGTTGACGACCCTGGGAGAACAGGCCGACCAACACCAGGACTGCACCGGTGATCGAGGCCAGCACACGCAACGCAACCCGCCAATCGTAGGTAGTCACCAACCACGCTGACAGCGGCAGGTAGATCGTGCTGGCGAACGCTCCGAGAAGTGTGACAACCCCAACCGCGCGGGCAACGTGAAGCGGCGCAGCGCGGATCGCAACAGTTTGGGTGACGTGATAGAAACTGAACCCGGCCAGCACTGCACCGCCAACCGACGCCGCAACCGCAAACGCCGCAGGGCTGCCTGCTACCGAGGCGCTCCAGAATGCTGCGGCAGAAATCAGGCCCGTGGCCGAGAACAAGAGCCGAGGCGAGAACCGGTCGATCGCCCGCCCCCCGAACGGCGCGGCCAGGGAACCGACGATGCCGGATGCGCCAAACGCAGCTACCACCCAACTCGGCCGCCATCCGGTGTCAGACACGATCGGATCGAGCAACACGCCGAATGAGTAGGACCAACTGCCGTAGGCGGCAATCGTGGCCATCCCGAGCAGCGAGACCCGCCACCAGGGGAATCCGAGGCTGCGGTCCCGACCGTCCGGGTTCGGCTGGGAGGGCATACCGATCTACACCCCCGGTCGCCCTATCCGGCGAACCCGGTGATGCCTCCATCGACTGGAATCGTGGCACCGTTGATGAATGCGCCAGCTCGGCTGGCGAGAAACAGCACCGTGCCCGCCATGTCTTCTGGGGTACCGATCCGACCCATCGGCACGATCGATTCGACCATCTTGCGACCATCACCGTCGAGCGCCGCAGCCGTCATCTGAGACTCGAACGGGCCGGGAGCGATCGAGTTCACGGTGACGTGATCCTTGGCCAGCCGCTGGCCGATGTGACGGGCGAGCATGTGAATCCCGGCTTTCGATGCCGAGTAGGAGAAGTTGTCGATGAACGTGGGTACGGCGATGCCGTTGATCGAACCCGTCATGATGATCCGGGCCGGATCCTCCGCCGAGCCCGCCGCCTTCAGGAGGGGCAGCAACGATTGGGTGAGGAAGAACGGCGACTTGAGGTTGATGTCGATCACCTTGTCGAAGCCGGATTCGGGCATCTCCCCTAGCGGTGCCACCCAGTTCGCTCCGGCGTTGTTGCACAGAATGTGAAGCCTGTCCTCCTGCTCTGCAAAGGCCTTGGTGAAGCCGGCGAGTCCCTCACTGGTCGACAGATCGGCCGGAATCGATACACATTCGCCAATCTCGCTGAGTTCTTCGGCCGCGCGATCACATGCAGCCGCTTTGCGTGCGGTGATGTACACCTTGGCCCCACTGGAGAGCAGACCGGTGGCGATCATGTAGCCGATCCCACGCGAACCTCCGGTGACGATGGCCGTCTTGCCGGCAACACTGAACAGAGCATTCACATCCATTGGGCGAGCCTACGGGACGGACCAGGGTGCGACGAATCTAGAGCTGGTCGCGGCGCATCGGAACGTGGGGAATGCCGTCTTCCACGAACTCCTCGCCGTGCTGAACGAAACCGAATCGTTGGTACCAGTCTTCGAGGTAGCTCTGGGCATCCAGTTCAATCGGTCCGTGGCACAATTCGATTGCATGCGTGACCAGGGTGGCTGCGTGGCCCCCGCCTCGATGGTCAACGGCAGTGGCCACCCGGCCGATTCGATGACAATCAGGATCGGTCAGCAACCTCAGCGTTGCTGCGATTTCACCGTCGATATCCACCCACAGGTGGGTGGTGCCCGGTTCGAGGTCGCGTCCGTCCAGTTCGGGATAGGGGCAGTTCTGTTCCACCACGAACACATCGACCCGAAGGCGGAGCAGGTCGTGGAGCTGAACGGTGGTCAGCTCAGCCGCAGGGACGACGTGGACCGACGTCGTCATTTCTTGGCGATTCGGGCCTTCAGACCGGCCACCATCTCGGTGAATGCCGGCTCACCCATCGACCACACCTGGGTGTCCAGTTCGTTGTCCACCGCATGGCTCCCGTCTCCGATCGTCTGAGTCCGGTGGATTGTGTCCTTGGTTCGCATCAGCAGCTCTCGAGGTGCTGACGCCGCCTTGGCCGCCAATCGTTCGGCCTCCTCCAAGAGCGAATCGTCGGGTACGCAGGTCCACGCCAGCCCAACCTCGGCCGCTCTTGCGCCGTTCAGAACCTCGCTGAACAGCACCATGGCCTTCACGGTCTGGAGGTCGGTTTTGTTCCGGAGCCGCCAGGTGTGACCACCGCCGGGTCCGATGCCGATCTGCAGGAATCGGCTGTCGAATTTGGCTGACTCTGCCGCCACCACCACGTCGCAGCACAACACTGCATTCATGCCGGCCCCGACCGCAGCACCGTTGACCGCTGCGATGGTCGCCAGCCGACTCTCCGACATGCGAATGAACCCTGCGTACACCTTTCGAAGGCCGTCGTGCCCAGGGTTCGCCAGCAGCTCGTCGAGGTGACCCCCTGAACAGAACCCTTTGCCGGCACCGGTGATGATCACCGAACTCATCGACTCGTCGGCTTCGAGCTCGTCGAACGCGGCAACAACTCTGGCGCTCATGTCGAGCGTGAAAACGTTTCGCCGATCGGGATCGTTGAGGGTGATGATTGCGTATCCGTCTTTGCGTTCGACCAGCACTGATTCCATGGCGGACACCCTATTCTCTCAGAGTATGACCGCAGCGATTCACAGATGCCTGGAACAGTGGCACGCCTATTTGCAGACCGAGGGTGGCCCAGACCCGGCTGCACTCGAACTGCTCATCCACGATGAGTGTGTCTTCTACTCACCCGTTGTCTTCACCCCCCAACGAGGCGGTGGCATCACGCGCATCTACCTGTCGGCTGCCGCCAATACCTTGGGCGGGAGTGAAGAAGCCCCATTCCGGTACACCAAGGAGATCGTCTCCAACAATCAGGCGATGCTCGAGTTCGAGACCTCGGTGGATGGCAAGACCGTCAATGGCGTCGACATCATCACCTGCGATGGGGACGGGCGAATCGTCGAGTTCAAGGTGATGGTCCGCCCCCTACAGGGAATGAATGCGGTGCACGAGGCAATGATGTCGATGCTCGCCCGGATGAACGACGAGGCCGTTCAACAATGACCCTGAACTTCCGTGAAGTCGACGTCTTCTGCTCACACGGGTTCGACGGCAACCCACTTGGCGTCGTCCACAATGCGGACCAGCTCAGCGATTCCCAAATGCAAACGATCGCCAACTGGACCAACTTCTCCGAGACCACATTTCTGGTCCAGCCATCGGTCGCCACCGCCGACTACCGGGTTCGTATCTTCACGCCGTTCGAAGAGCTGCCATTCGCCGGTCATCCCACTCTTGGTTCAGCCCATGCGTGGCTGGAGGCGGGTGGCACGCCGAGCCAGACCAGCAAGGTAGTTCAGGAATGTGGCATCGGACTGGTGACGCTGCGCCAAGATGGCGGACGCCTTCGGTTCGAGGCACCGCCGCTGATCCGTAGCGGACCGCCAGACGAATCCGTGCGCTTGCGGACACTGGCTGTGATGGGTCTCGACGACAGCGAGGTGGCGAACGTTGAATGGATCGACAACGGACCTCGCTGGATCGGTGTGGAGCTGGTCGACCTGGCCCGCATCGGCTCATTGACCCCCAGTCCGGTCGACGATGACGAGGTCGATATCGCTGTGTTCAGTATCGGATCCGGACTCGAGGGCGTCGACGTGGAACTGCGGTGCTTCTTCGGACCCGACGTCCGAGAGGACCCGGTGACAGGATCGGCCAACGCCAGTGTCGCCGTCTACCTCCAAACGCACGACAAAGTCCGGTTTCCGTACGTGGCCGCCCAGGGCAACTACATGGGACGAAACGGGCGGGCGTACGTGTCGGCCGAGTCCGATGGGTCGCTGTGGGTTGGCGGTGACGTCCGCACGGTCGTGGTCGGCCACATCGACGTCTGAGCACTC
The DNA here is from genome assembly GCA_048550155.1 of Acidimicrobiales bacterium. GTDB lineage: Bacteria > Actinomycetota > Acidimicrobiia > Acidimicrobiales > SZUA-35 > JABDIY01. The sequence goes on from JBLYYW010000265.1 coordinate 6,728, forward strand.
AACTTTGGGAACAGACCGCAGCGATCAGACGTTAGGTGAACTCGTGAAGCCTCAGTTCACCCTCCCCGACAGTGACGGTGATGCGTGGTCGGTGTCCGACCACGCGGGCAAGACGGTGGTGCTGATCTTCCACCGCCATATCCATTGACTGCCCTGCAAGGACCACGTCGTTGACGTGAACCAACGCTATGCCGAGTTTGGCCCCGGGGTCGAAGTTGCCCTGATCACCTTCAGCGACCCGAAGTACCTCAGGGCCTACCGGAAACGAACCGGCTGGAACCATGCGATTCTTGTCGATGGCAATCTCGAGGTGTACCAACAATTCGGGTATGGACGGGGCTCATTCTGGCGGGTGTACGGGTGGCGTGTACTCCGCCACTATCGCACGATCTTGCGGCGTGATGGCCTGCGAGCCTTCAATCGTGCCACCGAGGACACGTTGCAGCTGGGCGGGAATGCGGTGATCGCACCCGATGGAGCAACGTCGTGGATCTACCGGGGGCAAGGGCCTGATGACCGGCCCACATTCGCTGAGATTCACGCCGAGGTGCGGAAAGCACAGGCGACTACGAGTTAGCCGTTCTAACATCGCGCCATGGCCGAACCCTTTTCTGATGATGTGAAGATCCGTCGCGCTGCTGAGCGAGGCAACTACGACCCCGAGGTCATCAACGAAATCGCCGACGCTGCGCTGGTGGCCCATGTTGGAACGGTCCGGGATGGTCATCCTGTCGTCATCCCGATGTTCTGCGTACGGGATGGAGGTCACCTGCTGCTCCACGGTGCCCCGGCAGCCGGCGTACTCAGGCGGGCAGGAGCCGATCAGGCGTCGATCTGTGTCGAGATGACACTGCTGGATGGGATCGTCCTGGCCCGATCGTCGTTCCACCACAGCATGAACTATCGGTCACTGGTCGTGCTCGGTGTTCCCGAAGAGGTCACCGACCCGGCGGAGAAGAGCCATGCACTCGAGATGTTCGTGGAGCGTCTGGTGCCGGGCCGTCAGCCTGACCTGCGGCCGACCAACAAGAAGGAGATCCAGGGCACCGCCGTCTTTCGGCTGTCGCTCGAGCAGGCATCGGCCAAGATACGCACCGGACCGCCGATCGACGATGAGGAGGACTACGACCTCGACATCTGGGCCGGTGTGCTACCGGTCGACCGCGCCGTCGGCGACCCGATTCCCGATCCCCGCAACAAGCCTGGCCTCCCACCGCCGGCCAACGTGATGGAACTGGTCACCGACTGACAGTGACAGTATGGTCGGCCGAATGAAGGCGATTCAGATGACCCAGACCGGTGGCCCAGAGGTTCTCGGCTGGGCCGATGTAGAGGTACCCACTGCCAACGGCGATGAGATCGTGGTCGACGTCATTGCGGCCGGGCTGAATTTCATCGACACATACCACCGAACCGGCCTCTACCCGGTGGCGTTGCCGTTCATTCCCGGACTCGAGGGTGCGGGCACGGTCTCCGAAGTTGGTTCGGACGTCTCAGGTTTCTCGGTCGGCGACACCGTTGCGTGGTCAGGACTGCCCGGCACTTATGCCGAACGGGTGGCGCTTCGTGCCGATCAGGTTGTTCCGGTCCCGGCGGGCGTCGATCCCGAACTGGCGGCCGCCGTGATGTTGCAGGGGATGACCGCTCACTACCTGGTGAACGACACGTTTCCCTTGTCAGAGGGCGACAAGTGTCTGATTCATGCGGGTGCGGGCGGGGTCGGTCTGCTGCTCATTCAGATGGCCAAAATGCGCGGGGCCACGGTCTTCAGCACGGTCGGCACACCCGAGAAAGCTGAGCTTGCCGAGGGCGCCGGAGCCGACCATGTGGTGCTGTACCGGGACGTTGACTTCGCTGAAGAGATCGAGGCTGTCGCCGGTATCCGCGGTCTCGACGTTGTGTACGACGGTGTGGGGAAGACCGTTTTCGAGAAGAGCCTCACGCTGCTACGCCCGCGAGGCATGATGGCCACGTTCGGAAATGCTTCAGGACCGGTCGATCCGATCTCGCCGCTGGATCTCGCGCCCTCGTTGTTTCTGACCCGACCGAGCCTCTTTCACTACATCGAAACTCGGGATGAGTTGCTCGGTCGGAGCAGTGACGTCTTCGCCTCGATCGCTGAGGGTCGGCTGGATGTTCGAATCGGCGCTCGCGTCCCGATGGCTGAGGCAGCCCAAGCGCACCGAATGCTGGAAGGGCGGCAGACGACCGGAAAGGTAATCCTCGTCAACGGCTGAGCGGAACCGCCGGTTCAGGTGATGATCTGGGGAAATCCATCCAGTTCGGCGGCGTCGACCCAGTCGGTGTCGGAGCCATCTGGCAGTTCGTCAGTCTGGTCGTTTGCTCGGACTGTCTTGAGCGCTCGGCCTGTGATGATCGCAACCAAGATGAGCGTGGTTCCGATGAAGACGAGCGGAAACGTGGTCGTGCTCGTCAACGAATCGAAAACCGCCTCGGTGCCGACACGCCCGAGTGCATCTTCCTGGTCAGCGACCACGTCGTCTTTGATTGCTCGAAGCAAGCCGAACTGAAGCAGCGACATGCCGATCGCGATCGCTCCAACCCATGCCAGTGGGAGCGGCGAGCGGAACACTGCGAGGGCGAGGACTGTCGCAGCGAGGCCTGCCAGCGTGAGCCAGGTCAAGATTCGACCACTTGTTTGACGAAAGTTGTTCAGGTCGTCGATTCGGTCTTGTTCAACGGGCTCAGTGACGACGAAGAAGCCGGACGGTAGGCGCTCGATCGACTCGACCACATCTCGCTCGAGCTGGGGCGACACCGCAGCGACCGTAGGTCCAAGATCGACCGTGACCACCACCTCGTCCCCGGGCTCGGCTTCCAAGACTTGTTCAAACGCCAAAACATAGGCAGCCTCGAACTCCACCGTCTGGACAGCTAGCGTTGTGGCATCACGCATAGGCTCTCGCCAGTCGGCGCCAAATGTTGCCACGAGCGCAACCTGCCGAGCCGGTTCATCGTCCAACCAATCAACGAGTTCATCCACGAGCTGCTCCTGGGCGGCGGGATCGTCGAGTGATGCTTTGGCCACCTCTTCCAAGAACGACGAGCTGGTCAGATTTCGGACTGCCGACACGCCCACAACACCAACCAGACACAATCCAGCGAGCAGTGTGCAGATCGCACCGAGGAACTTCACCATGACACATCATCGAACAGAATCGGCGGTGACTGGAGGCGGCTCAGCAATTCGGCGGCTACCGACGCCTGAGATAGGTTCACTTTCGTGGCAATCGATTTCACGCTCCCACCCGAAACCGACGCACTCCGCCTTCGGGTTCGAGACTTCATCGAATCGGTGGTAGCACCGGCCGAGGACCAGATCACACAACTGCGGGAAACCGACAAGAAGGCGTACATTTCCGCTCTGATCAGCCTTCGCAAAGCTGCACGGCAGGAGGGTCTGTGGCTTCCCCACATGCCGGCGGACTGGGGTGGCATGGGTTTGGGCCACGTAGAACTGGCGATGGTCCAAGCCGAAGCAGCCAAGACCTACTACGGGCCGTGGGTGTTGAACTGCCAGGCACCCGACGAAGGAAACATGCACACGCTGTTGCACTGGGCTACTCCAGAACAAGCGGACCGTTACCTGAGACCCCTGTGCGAGGGGCGCACCACGTCATGCTTCGCGATGACCGAACCCGAAGTGGCGGGATCAGACCCCACACTCATCCGAACGTCGGCCTACCGGGACGGCGAGGAATGGGTGATCAACGGGCACAAGTGGTTCATCTCCAACGCCCACCGGGCCGGGTTCGCCATTCTGATCGTTCGAACCGAGGACGACCCAGACGAACCCAGAGCAGCAAACACCGCATTCATCGTGGACATCCCCAGCGAAGGCTGGACCGAGGTACGCCAGATCGAGACGATGCACGGATCCACCGGCCACTCCGAAATCCTCATCGAGGATCTGAGACTTCATGAATCCCAGATGCTCGGAGGGCGCGGCCAGGGCCACCTGCTGGGGCAGTATCGCCTGGGGCCGGCACGGCTGGCCCACTGCATGCGCTGGATCGCACAAGCGGAAACCGCGCTCGACATGATGGTGGATCGGTCACTCGATCGCTTCAGCCACGGGTCACTGCTGGCTGAAAAACAGGGCATACAGTGGATGATCGCGGATTCAACTATGGAGCTGTACCAGTGCAAGCTGATGGTGCTCCATGCGGCATCAAAGATTGATGCCGGAGAAGACTTCAAGAGCGAGGTATCGATGACCAAACACTTCGTTGCCAACAGCCTGAACCGGATCATCGACCGTTCGATTCAAGTGCACGGCGCGCTCGGCTACAGCACCGACACCCCGTTGGCCCACATGTACCAGCAGGCCCGCTGGGCCCGGTTTGCCGACGGCGCCGATGAGGTCCACCAAATGCGGATCGCTCAGCGAACAATCGCTGCGTGGAAGAATCACGGCAGCACTCGCACGGCCACAGGCGACCTTCCTCTGTGAGGAGCCCGTGACATCTTCACGGGACATCTGCTCGCCTAGCTACAGCAAGGATTGCCACCGGCGGTGACAACGACGTTCTCGAACTGCTCGGCGTCGGCGTTCTTCACGTACCACTCCCATTTGGTGTCGGGGCCCTCCACCCAGGTTTCGGTCTTGGCGGCGTAGCAACACAGCGTGTCATCGACACCGGTTGTCTCCAGCCCGGCGCCCGTGATGCGCTTCTCGGCAGCTTCAACCTGATCGGCGTGTTCCACTTCGACTCCCAGATGATTGATCGTGCCACCGGCTCCGGGAGTCTCGAACAGCACCAGCTTGACCGGTGGGTTCTGGACCTCGAAGTTGGCGTAGCCGTCCCGAACTTTGGCGACAGGGGTGTCGAACATCTTTTCGTAGAAGTCGATCGACTCCGAGAGGTTGGTCACGTTGAGTGCAAGTTGAAGCCGCATCGGCGAATTCCTTTTCAGAGGCAGATTTCATTTCGACGCTCGTCGATATGAACAGTCAAGCGGATACATCGATCACTGTCAATATGTTTGTTACGGTAGCTCCATGGCCGAACCGTGCTGCGCACCGATAACCGACACACCCCTGTCCGAAGCCGATGCCGATGCGCTGGCAAGGTCGCTCAAGGTACTCGCTGATCCGATTCGGCTACGCCTCGTCAGCATCATCGCCACCTCCGGAGAAGCCTGTGCCTGTGACCTGCCTGCGATGCTGGACCGGAGTCAGCCCACGATCAGCCACCACCTGTCATTGCTGGTCAGAGCCGGCATTCTTGAACGCGAGCAGCGGGGCAAGTGGGCATGGTTCACGACCAATCGCGAGGAAATCGCTGCGATCACCGCTGCTCTGTCCTAGGCGACGCGGCGACGATCAGGGCGGTGCGTCAAAGAAAAGGAAGGGGATGAATCTGCGCCTGCATCGGCCCGTCTGACCCCTCGACTTCCACCGGCTCGCCGGCTTTGACGACCTCGGAAGAAATCTGAGCAATCCCGATGACTTCGCCCAGACGTGGTGACCGGACCATGGCGGACAACATGCCCACCTGGGCCCCAGCCTGTCGTATCGGAGTGCGAGCGTCTGTCCTCACCATCCCCGACCCTCCATCGGGGATCACCAGCCCGACCATCAGCCGAGCCGGCCCTTCTTCTGCGATTCTTGCCAGGGCGGCCTTGCCGATGAAATCGGCTTCGATGGCGGGGTTCACGTACTTGCCCATCATGGCCTCGTAGGGGTTGGAGTCTGGGGTGGTGTCGCCGCCCCATGACAGCAGCCCACTCTCGACACGCTCGACCGCATTGGGTGCACCAGGTCCGATTCCATAGGACGCTCCTGCGTCCGCCACGCGATTCCAGAGCTCTGCTCCCCTCTCACCGTCCTGAAGGAACAGTTCGAAGCCTCCCTGTTTGCTCCACCCCGACCGGCAGACAACCAAAGGAATGTCGTGGAGGTTTGTCTCGGAGAACCAGAAGTACTTGAGCGACCTGATCCCGTCACCGAAGAGATCCGCAACGACGTCCTCGGCCAATGGGCCCTGCACCGCCAGGGGTGAGACGTCGGGTTCGGTGACGGCCACGTCGAATCCTCGCTCGGCGGCCACGGCCTTGCACCACAACAGCATGTCGCTGTCGGCCAACGAGAACCAAAAACGATTTCCGCTCAGCTTCAGCAGAACCGGATCGTTGAGAATCCGGCCGTCGTGGTCACACATCGCCACGTACTTGCCCTGACCCTCGACCATCTTCGACAGATCACGGGAGGACAAGTACTGGGCACAGACGGCGGCATCGGGCCCCTCGATCTGAACCTGACGTTCCGACGCAACATCCCACATCGCCACACCATTGAGAAGCCGGTTGTACTCGGCCTCGGCATCGCCGTAGGCCATCGGCATCCACATCTTGTTGTAGACGGTCCATGCGCTCGCTCCTGCGGCGATGGTGGAGTCGTAGTACGGCGAACGCCGAATGCGCGGGCTGGTTTCGAGATACACGATCAGAGTCTGGCGGATTTTGTGCCCTGGCACACGCACGCGTCTTGCCCACTTGGCGATTACCATTTGGCCGTGAGTGATTCCCAAATCGGCTGGCTTTTTGTTGCAGCGCAGATCGCTTTGCTCGCAGGTGTCGTCCTGCTACCAACCGGCGACGATTGGGACCGCACCGGCGGGGTTCGACTGATCGCGTTGACGATCAATCTGATCGGTTTGATGATCTTGATCGTCGGCGTACTCGGGTTGGGACGCTCCCTCACACCATCACCGATGCCCATGCCCGAGAGCCAGCTTCAAACCGGGGGGCTCTATGCGTTGGTTCGTCACCCGATCTACACCGGTGTGATGGCCCTGGTTGTCGGTGTGGCGTTGGGTTCGGGGAGCATCGTGCGGGCAGGCATCGCAGCGGCCACGCTGTTGTTCTTCAACATCAAGGCGCGTTGGGAGGAGTCGCGGCTGGTCGAGAAGTTTCCGGAATACCCGGCGTACGCGACAACGGTCCCGAGGTTCATACCCCGCACTCTCCGGCCCTAGAGTTCCACGGTGGATCTCGACACCCTCACTGCGACCCAGGCCGTCCGTTCGATCAAAGCCGGTGTGATCTCCTGCGTCGAACTGCTCGATGCACAAGCGGCCGCAGTCGAGAAGCACAATCCGAGCGTGAACGCAGTGGTCGCGAATGCGATCTCAAGCGCCCGACTGGCAGCCAAGAACGCGGACCACCGCTGGGCGAACGGTGAGAACCTGGGGTCGCTCCACGGCTTCTCCCTCACCATCAAGGACTGTTTTGAGACTGTTGGAATGCCCACGACCGCCGGCTCGGCAACGTTGGCCCACCACATGACCGAGGTCGATGCCGATGCGGTTCAGGCGATGCGGGCCAATGGCGCAATCATCTACGGCAAGACCAATGTCCCACTCTTCGGTGGAGATCATCAGACCTACAACGAGGTCTATGGCGTCACCAACAACCCGTGGGACACGTCCCGAACTGCCGGCGGCTCATCAGGGGGTGCCGCAGCCGCAGTCGCAACCGGAATGAGCCTGGCGGAGTACGGAAGCGACATCGGTGGCAGCATCCGCCAACCTGCCCACATGAACGGGGTGTTCGGCTTCAAGCCGAGCCACGGGGTGTTGTCGATGCGGGGTCACATCCCGGGTCCCCCGGGCACGCTGTCCCATCCCGACCTCTTGGTCGCCGGTCCGCTGGGCCGCTCGATCGACGATCTCGAGCTGATGATGCGGACGACGCTGACAGTGGGCGCATTCGGAGGAATCCCGGGAGCGGCGCTCCCACCCAGCGACGGCCCTCCAAAGGTCGACGACCTTCGGATCGCGCTGTGGGCCGACGAACCCATGGCCAAAGTGGCTTCGGCATGCCGTGACAGCGTGATCCGATTCGGAATCGAGCTCGAAGCCGCAGGGGCCCACGTCGACCACGACGCCCGGCCATCGTTCGATGTCGG
>JBLYYW010000266.1:0-8541 GCA_048550155.1 Acidimicrobiales bacterium
AACCGCCACGACCATCTCGATGCTGCGAGGAATGGCCACTCCAACCGGTGTCTCCGGGCTCACACCGAGACGTTCGAGTTCAGCGGCAACTCCACGGCTCTGAGCAACGAGCTCCGCGAAGGTCATGGTCCGGTCACCGTCGATCAGCGCGATTGCGTCAGGAGTCCGCTCGGCTTGGTCGAGCATCCGTGACGAAATCGTGGCGGAACGGTCGAATTCGAGCCGGGGGCCCTGCCAGCTGTCGAACAGTTCAACGTCACGCTCGGTGAAGAAGCGTTGTTCGCCGATGACGGCTTGGGGTTCACACCCGAGCCCGGTGAGCGTGTGGTGAAACTGTCGCATCAATCGTTCGATCGCATCGGGTTCGAAACGATTGCGGTTGTAGTTGGCGACGAGCTTGAGCGCCCCGTCGTCGATACCCACCAGGAGCGTGAGCGGGTAGTTTGTCTGTTCAAAGACGGTCTTGCGGCGAAGCTTCAGCGCCCCGTCAGGCTGTTCCTCGGGGCGAGGATAGTTTTCGAAGACCAGGACGGTATCGAAGAGGTTGCCGCCAGTCGGGATTCCAACCTGGCGATGAAGATCTGCCAGTGACGCAGTCGAGTACTCCATCGACTCGAGCTGTTGACGCTGAATGGACTGCAGCCAGGATCCGATCGGTTGGCCCGGGTCCGTATCGACCCGCATCGGAAGTGTGGTGAGGAACATTCCAACGATGTGTTCGACGTCCTCGAGATCGGCTGGCCGCCCGGATGTCGTGACCCCGAAGACAACGTTGTCGGAACCGCTATAACGGGACTGCACGAGCGACCATGCTGCCTGGACCATGGTGTTGAGGGTGATCCGTTTCGCCCGGGCGAAGTCACGCAATGTTTCGAGTTCGACACCTTCGATGAGCGTGATGTGAAGCCCGGCGAGAAAGTCTGGTTCATTCGTGGCCGGCGGAAGCAGGATCGGCGTGGGGTCGCTGATGCCGTGAAGGAGTTCCTTCCAATATGCGCTCGTGGCCTCGTTGTCCTGGCGCGCATGCCACGACAGGAAGTTGCGAAAGGGCGTGGCCGGGCGGATCACGCCGCTCCCCTTGCTGTTGTAGTGCGCCAGGACCTCATCGAGCACCATGGCCGCTGACCAACCATCGCAGATGATGTGGTGGAACTCCCAGATCAGATGATTGCGGTTTTCTCCCCGGTCGACGACTGCAATCCGCTGAAGAGGAGCCTTTGTGAGGTCAAAACCGTTGCGACGTCTGCCTTCGGCGAGTGCGTCGAGTTCCTCCTCGGTCGCATCGGGTCGGTGAATCAGCTCGAACGGAACCTCTACTGTGGTTCGGACCGCCTGAATGGGGTCTTCGAGACCTTCCCACAGGATTGCGGTTCGGAGGGCTGGATGACGCGAGGTGACCTTCTGGAAGCTGAGGCGAAGTTGTTCGAGGTCAAGATCGCCGTCGAGGTTTCCGCGGACCTGCTCGAAGTACAGCTCGGGGTCGTCGTCCCGGAGGCATTGGAACAGCATTCCACCCTGTGTCGGCGTGAGCGGGTAGAGGTCCTCGACGTTCTTCATGGCTGTGGCCTCGGTCTACGAACAGGGCGATCGGCGTGGAGCAGGCGTGCCACGAGATTGCGGGCGATCTCCGAGGTTCCCGAGTACGCCAGACCTCCGATTGCGTCTCTGAGCTCAGCCTCGACGCCAGCCTCCTCGGTGTAGCCGTACGCACCGTGAACCCGCATCGCATCGAGGGCGGAGAGGACCGCCATCTCCGATGTCTGCAGTTTGGCCAGCGCCCCTGCCATGGTCATCGGCTCGCCACGGTCGTAGAGCTCGGCCGCTTTGTAGATCATCAACCGGGCCCCTTCATGCCGAAGCTTCATCTCTGCAATCTTGTGGGAAATCCCTTGGAAGGCACCGATCGGCTTGCCGTAGGCCCTCCGATGGCGAGCTCGATTGATGGTGAGGTTGATGACCCGTTCCATCGAACCCATTTGTGCGGCGTACAAGAACGCTCGCTCAGCTTCGACCGCACCGGTGAACACGCTCCCGCCCGAGCCCGGATTGCCGAGAAGATCGGATTCGTCCACTTTGCAGTTCTCCAGCCGAACCTCGGAGAAGGGCACGGTGTTCATCCCCATCTTGGGCTGAACGGCTCCGATCTCGAGGCCGTCGCGGTCAGCTTCGACCATGAACGCAGTGATGCCCCAATGCCCTTTCGAGGGGTCGGTAGTTGCGAACACCACGATCACATCGGCGACGGGTGCCAGCGTGACCCAGGCTTTGGCTCCGTTGAGGAGCCAGCCACCGCCGGCTACCGAGGCTGCGACTGTGGAGATGGCACCGGTGTCTGAGCCAACATCGGGTTCAGACATCGCAAACGATCCGATTGCACTCCCCGCTGCGAGCTGGGGTAGCCATCGAGACTTCTGTTCATCGGTACCGGCGGCAATGAGGGCTCGTTGCATCGCGAAAGACTGTGAGGCGAGAGCGAAAACGAAGCCGTTGTCCGAGGTGCCCAGGCCCAAGCCTTCGAACGTGAGTGCAGCCTCAACCGCTGAGCGGCCGCCACCGCCGTAGTCGCGAGGGATCATGAGGCCCTGAACCCCGAACTGTGCCGATCGGGCCCACCGATCGGTGTCGAACCGGTCAGACCCTGGGTACCTCAGCTCGTCTTCTGCGAACTCGGCTGCTTTCATCTTGATCGGATGCTGAAGGTCCAGCATCGCGTCCAAGGCATTTGGTACCACAGTTCTCATCAATGAACTCCTACGCACGCTCCCCGCCAGCGGATTCACGTATCTTCTCCAGTGAATCACGGGTGAGCGGCGCCGTCCGGAGACGAACGTCCCGGCCAGGCGGGTAGAACTACCCGGTCAGCGCATTCGTGAAACAATGCCTTCATGCCGACACCCAGCACGATGACTGCGGCGGTCACCTTTGGCCATGGCGGACCCGAGATGACCGAGGTGAGGACCGACTGGCCGGTTCCCAAGCCCGACGACGGGCAAGCCCTCGTAAGAGTCACGGCTGCGGCCCTCAACAACACTGACATCTGGTCCCGGACCGGAGCCTACGGCACACCCCAGAACCCCGACGCCGTGGCAGGTTGGAGGGGTGTGCCGCTGCAGTTCCCGAGGATTCAAGGCATTGACGTGGCGGGTGTGGTTGAGCGAGTTGGCCGCGGGGTTGACCCCGGCTGGGTGGGTCGCCGAGTTCTTGTGGACCCGGTGCGCATCTATCGGAACAACTTTCCGGCTGAAATCATCGGCAGCGAAACCGACGGCGGATTCGCTCACTATCACCTCACCAGCGAGGCCCAGCTGCACGGCGTAACGGGTTCACCTCTGTCTGACACAGAGCTCGCCTGTCTGCCGACGGCCTACGGAACGGCGCTGGGAATGATCAACCGGGCCGGTTGCACCAGCGGGGAACGGGTAGTGGTCACCGGTTCTTCGGGCGGTGTGGGATCTGCTGCCATCCAGCTGCTGCTGGCCCGCAACTGTCACGTTGTCGCTCGCACCAGCGCTGAGAAGGCGGACATGGTCCGTACTACAGGTGTTGCCGAGGTGTCGGTGCGGGATCACGACCCGATCGGGCAGATCGAGGAGGTCGATGCGGTCGTCGATGTGGTCGGCGGCGATGAATTCGGCGAACTGCTCGATCGGCTACGCGACGGCGGCCGAATGGTCACGGCCGGAGCCATCGCCGGTCCGGTTGTCCCCTTCGACATCCGAAGGCTCTATCTGCGGCAGCGAACCCTGATCGGTTCAACGATGCACACTTCCGACGACTTCGTCGAGCTCGCAAAGACGGCGAGGGCCGGCGCACTTCGCCCCATCGTCGGCGGAACCTACCCGTTGAGTGCTATCGCAGAGGCGCAGGCCCGTTTCATCGCGAAGGATTTCGTGGGCAAGCTGGTCTTGGAGCCCTGACGAAGGTGCCAACGGCTCTCATGGCGAGGTAGATACACCCTGTGCGGTGCTCCGAACCATTTGTACTCTGACGCGGTACCGCATCCGTACACGCTGCGCGTTCGTAGGTCCGTTCGATTCCCATGGCTGTCAACACGCTCGCCGAGCTCATACCCCATGCCGCCAAGCTCCGCCCGACCGGTGATGGTCTTGTCGGTCTCGAACAGTCCTTCAGCTGGCCAGAAGTCGACCGCCGAGTCCGTAGCCTCGCGGGGTTGTTGATCGACAACGGTGTTCGCCCGGGTGACAGGGTCGGCGTGCTCCGACCCAAGGGTCACGAGTCGTTCGAGGCTGTACACGCTGTCCTCCGGGCCGGAGCGATCATGGTGCCGTTGGATCCCATGGCACCTGCTGACACCGTGGCGCCGGTAGTGACCGATTCTGGACTCACGGCGCTCATCGGACATGGTCCAACGATCAAACGGGCCGGCATTCTGCAGGCGCCACAGGTTCGCCTGATTCTGTGCACCGGGGAGATCGACCCGCTGGCCGGTACCAAAGTGGTCGACCTAGGAGAACTCGAGCACTACGAACCCCGCCAACCGCTGCCTCACATAGAACCGCGCGACCCTGCCTACCTCATCTACACCTCGGGTTCCACCGGCACTCCGAAGGGCATCCTGCACACCCACTCCAGCGGGCTGGCATACGCCGAAGCAACCGTCGAGGCCCATGCGATGACATCGGCCGACCGGGTAGCAGCGATGACCGGACTGCATTTCGACATGTCGACGTTCGAGTTGTACGCCGCGCCATTGGCGGGGGCCGCAGTAGTCCAGATGAGCGAGCCACACCTGCGATTTCCGGCCAGCTTCACCGAGCGAGCGGCAGATCAACGTACAACGATCTGGTATGCGGTCACGTTCCTGCTGCAGCAGATCCTGGAGCGTGGAGCGCTACAGGAGCGCGACGTGAGCCATTTGAGAATGGTGATGTTCGCTGGAGAGGTCTTTCCCTCTGGAGCGCTCCGGGCCCTCATGGCTGCGTTACCCGACGCTGAGTTTGTCAACGTGTACGGGCCAGCCGAGGTGAACGCCTCGAACGTGTACACCGTGAGTGGTCCGCCGGCTGACGACGAACAGGTTCCGATTGGCGCTGGTCTGGCCGACGCCCGAATGTTGGTTGTCGATCAGGACGAACAGCCCGTGCCGAGAGGCGAAAAGGGAATCCTGTGGATCTCCGCTCGCACCAGAATGAGTGAATATTGGAACCAGCCCGCTCTCACCGAGGCAACCCGACGGGCGTGTGACGATGGTCCCGATTGGTACATCACCGGCGATGTCGTGACACTCGACGAAGACGGTGTGGTGTGGTTCCACGGGCGCAGCGATCACCAGGTCAAGCTGCGGGGCATCCGTGTCGAACTAGAGGGTGTGGAATCAGCACTAACCAACCATCCCGAGGTTCTCCACGCGGTCGCCGGTCCGTGGGGGCCAGCGCCGGGCACGCTTGCAGTCACTGCGGTGTTGACGCCTGGCTCCGCACTCGACCTTCGATCACTTCAAAGGTGGGCCTCGAAGAAGTTGCCGGCGGTTGCCATCCCGGCTCATCTGGCCATTACCGAAGCTTTACCCCAAACACCGAGCGGCAAAATCGATCGCAAAGCAATCCGGGCCCAACTCGCTCATGCACCACAGGAGACCTGATGTCTGACGTCCTGACGCTCACAAACGAACTCTGCTCGTTCATCGATGCCGAGGTCAGCCTCGATCCGGACTGTCCGGTACAACCCGAGACCGACCTTCTGACTACCGGCCTGGTCGACTCGCTGGGAGCGATGGAGATCGTGCACTGGCTCGAGGAGACCCTGGACATCGATATCGATCCGATCGACATCACGATCGACAACTTCCAGACGGTCGACAAGATGATTGCGCTCACGTCCCGCATGTCCTGACTCGCCCAAACTGTCCGTCCACGTTCCGGCCCAACGCCAGAAAACCCAGGGTACTGCTGTGACAGAACCGGTCTACAGCGCTCCGTACGGGCTGTACGGGTCGAGCGAGTTCTCCTGCAGCCGGGCGTGAAGTCCGATCGAGAGATCCCGAGCGTGTTCGAGGGCGATTTCGGCGACGATCAAGTCTTCGAGTGCCCAACCAGTCGAATCGAAAACGGTGAGCTCGTCGCGATATTCGGCGAATGTTTCGGCATTCTGAACCAGTTCTGCAAGTGTTGGGCCCAATTCATCTTCGCTGAGCTGCTGGCTCTCGCCTTCCTTGAGGCACTGACTGACTTCATCCGGGATCACCAAGGCGTTGCGGAGCAGTTCTGAGGGAAGTTCCGTCTTGCCCGGGAAGTCTGCACCAACGGCGTTGATGTGAACACCGCTTTTGAACTCCTCGAAGTTCACGACAGGCCCTGACCCGATGTCGACGGTTGTAGCGGTACACACGATGTGCGCGTTGCGAACCGCGTCGTCTGCAGTGTCAGCGAGCTCGATCGCAACGTCGAGGGGGAGGCGCTGTGCCAACGTGGCTGAGATCGAAGGATCAGCGTCGAAGGCGATGATCCTGGAGATCGGTCGAATACGGGATATCGCATGGGCCTGGCTGACCGCCTGAGCACCGCAACCCACCAGGCCGAGTACTGACGCATCGGCTGCGGCGAGAACATCGCTCACGACTGCAGAAGCCGCTCCGGTCCGAATGGCGGTGAGGAGAGTCGCTTCGACCAAGGCCACGAGACCACCAGTCGACGTGTCATGAATCGAGGTCGTTGCCATGACACTGGGGAGCTGACGCTGGGTTGGATTGGAAGGGTGGTAGCCGACCGTCTTGATACCGACAGCCCGTCCGAGCTCCATCGACGGCATCCATTCGACCAGTCCCAGCGTCGGCTTCTCGTACTGGAAGCCGCCCCGTTCGATCGTCATGGTGGTCTCAGGGTCGAGATTGTACGCAGCGTCACGAATCCTGGCGATCACCTCGTCCATGAACCGATCCAAGCCGACAGTTCGGACGATCTGGATGATGTCCGTTGCCGTGAGCACCGCTGTGGTGTTGTTCGTGATGTGCGCCATTCCTGCTCCCAGTCCATGCCGCCCGCCGAGGTCGCCACAACTACGTCCCAGAATGGACTTCGGATGCGCACCATGCCATCCCCAGCTGGTGGAACGCGGTTGAGCAGTCCTACCCGACCGTGGTGCGACATGACTCTACGCTGGGCGAATGAACCCGTTCCTGGCCGACCTCGAAGCTCTCCACATGGCGACCGAGATGCTTGCTCCCACGTCTGGGCGACCGGCTGCGAATCTGCCCGCCGCTGTGCCAAAAACGGGCGTTGGTCCAATCGCAGCGCTGGAGCATTTGGCGCCCATCGTGCTCGACGGAGCGCGAGACCTCGGCGCTCCAGGGTTCTTCGCTCACATGGATCCGCCGACGCCTTGGATCACCTGGGCGGTCTCCCAGTGGACCGCCAGCCGCAACCAAAACCTGTTACACCCCGACGTCGCTCCCACCGCACGCGAGCTCGAACGAACCGTCCTGGGATGGTTCGCTCCGCTCTTCGGGATGGATGGCGGACACATGACGCCGGGATCAACCATCGCAAATCTCACTGCGTTGTGGGCCGCCCGAGAGACCGGTTGCACCGAGGTGGTCACAACAGCCAATGCCCATCTCAGCGTGAAGAAGTCCGCCCACATTCTGGGTATGGGCTACCGGGAGGTCGAATGGGAGCGGCCGGGCGACCTCAGCTCCGCTGTTGCAGTCATCACCGCCGGGTGCACCAGCACCGGAGAGATCGAACCGCTCGACGCCGCACCGGGGGCGCGCTGGCGTCATGTCGACGCTGCATGGTCGGGCCCGCTTCGACTGAGCCCGACCCACCGGCACCTTCTCGACAGCATCGAGTCTGCCGACAGCGTCGCTGTTTCTGCCCACAAATGGTTGTTCCAGCCCAAAGAGTCAGCCCTCGTGATGTTCACCGACACCGAGACTGCCCACGCATCGATCTCTCTCGACGGTGCCTACCTGGCAGTGCCAAATGTCGGCGTGCTCGGCTCCCACGGAGCGACAGCCGTCCCGCTGGCGGCGACGGTGCTGGCCTACGGTCTTGACGGCGTGTCGTCCTGGATCGATCAGTCGATGGCGTTGGCCGACAGGCTGCACACACTTGTTGTTGCTCATCCCGAGTTGGAAGCCCGAAGTACGCCGCTGTCGGGAGTTCTCAACTGGCGGCGCACCGATCAAACGATTCCGGAACTGGATGATGTGTTCGTCTCGACCACCGTCATCGACGGACAAACATGGTTGCGCTCCGTGGCTGCAAATCCGATGGCCGACCCCGAGCTGGTTGTCAGCGCAGTAGTCGACAGGTCACCGTCGCCCCGGTCTCCTCAAATGTGAAACGGTTCTGGACGCGCCAGCTCAGCCGCCGTCTTCGGCCGGAGCGTCCTCGGCCGCCGGTTCGGTCGTTGGAGTGGGGTTCTCTCCCTCGTCGCCGTCATCATTGGCGTTGATCGCATAGATCACGATGATGAACCCAAAAATGATCGCAACTGCGCCAAAGACGAATCCCATGAACGTTCCGCCGCTCTTTCGACCGCCGTCGTTTGTGACCACGATCGACTGAGGAGCGACCGAAC
>JBLYYW010000267.1:0-6602 GCA_048550155.1 Acidimicrobiales bacterium
GGAGTGATAGATCCGGACCATCGAGTAGGGGCGGTCCAGTAGACCCCAGACGAGGAACTCCGCTGCCTGTTCGGTTCCATTCTCGTGCCAGGGGGCTGCCTTGTAGTCCCGCCAGTGTTCCCACCCTCGGAGATCCTTGAATGCTGCTTTGCGATCGTCGTCGAGAGAATGGGCGGCCCAGGCGTGAGCGGTTTCGTGGAGGACCATCACTTGGGTAGCACCCGTGATGTCCGATGTGCACAGGTTGATCACGCTGACTCCCTTTGACCGGCGGTGCGATCCAACCCTTCCATGGCACGCCTCGGTTGAGGACTCATGGTGCTCGAAACGCAGAGGTGGGAGTTCGAGCCCGGCCGAATCGAAGAGGTCCAGCGCCCACGTTGCCAGGTCCTCTACTGCTGGGGGAAGATCCACCAGCTCCACGGCCGGTGGGGACCCCGGTGTGGGTTGGGGCGCCTGGGGGGTGACCGGCGCAGCAACCTCTGAGGAAGCGGACCGGGCGGGTGGTAGTAGTTGCCCGACCCCGTCGGTGAATGTCGATCCCGACACGACGAGAGCAAATCCAAGGGTGAGGCGAAGCAGGTGATTCCACATGCTCTGGACACTCGGGGAAGCGACTTACGACATCACTAGCTCTGGTTACCGCCGACTTATGACACCTTCCAGACCGTCAGCTGCGAAGGGAGGAAGGGAGGTCGTTTGCCCAGGTCAGCGCCACCCAAGTCAGACTTAAGTCAGCCCGGGGACAGTTGATCGCACGAGCCGACGACTGGAAGGGCGATCGAGCCATGGGTCTAGGGTGTTGGAAGGGGAGGAGCACATGGAATTCAGGGTCCTCGGCAAGCTCGAGGTGGTGCATGACGGCCAGGTCGTCGATGTGGGACCTCACCGTCAGCGTTCGCTGCTCGCGCTTCTCCTGACCAAACCGAATACGGTGTTCTCCACCGATCGGATCATCGATGCGCTCTGGGGTGAGGGCGGTGGCGCCGACAAACAGAACTCGCTGTGGGTGTACATCTCCGGGCTTCGTAAGGCCCTTGAACCCGATCGTGAGAAACGGTCCGAAGGGTCCGTCCTGCTGACCCGGGCTCCCGGATACCTCGTGAGTGTCGACGAACACGTCGTCGACTCGGTCCGATTCGAACGGCTCGTGGCCGAAGGCCGAGCACTCGCACACACTGATCCTGCTGCGGCGTCTCTGGTGCTGGGCGAGGCACTGGCGCTGTGGAGAGGAAGTGCGTTCGAGGACTTCACCTACGAAGAATTCGCCCAGACTGAGATCGCCCGTCTCGAAGAGCTGCGGCTGGAGGCGGTGGAAGCCCGGATCGAGGCAGATCTCGAACGGGGAATGGCCCGCGAGCTGGTGTCCGAACTCGAGACGCTTGTTCGTCAGCATCCACTACGAGAGGACCTGACCGCGAAGCTCATGGTGGCGTTGTTCAGGTCCGGCCGTCAGGCTGAGGCGCTGCGGACCTATCAACGCTTGCACGGTGAGCTCGCCAATGAACTTGGCATCGCACCCTCGAAACAGATCCAGCAACTCGAGTCCCGGATGGTCTCGGGCGATGAAGGCCTCGCGAACACACACACTTCCGTCCGGGACCCAGGGGCACGGCCTGGTCTTGCTGTTCGTGGGTATGAGCTTCGGGAAAAGATCGGTTCGGGGGCGTTCGGGGTTGCGTATCGGGCGTATCAACCGGCGGTGGGTCGTGAGGTTGCGATCAAGGTGATTCAGCCTGAGTTGGCGAATGATCCGAACTTCATCAGGCGGTTCGAGGCTGAGGCTCAGTTGGTGGCCAAGCTGGAACATCCGAACATCGTGCCGTTGTATGACTATTGGAGGGAACCCGGCGCTGCCTATCTTGTGATGCGTTTGATGCGGGGTGGCAGTTTGGCCGATGTGATCGACCAGAGTGCGTTGAGTTCGGAGCGGGCGGTTGGGATTGTTGAACAGGTGGGGGGTGCGTTGCATGCGGCTCATCGTCAGCGGGTGGTTCATCGGGACATCAAGCCCGAGAACGTGTTGATCGATGACGATGGGAATGCGTATCTTGCGGATTTCGGTGTGGCGGTGGGTGTTGATGAGGAGTCGGCTTCTGGCTCTCCGGTTCGTTCTACGGTTCACCCTCCGTTCGCTTCTCCGGAACAGCTGGCCCACGGGGAGGTGTCATACACCTCGGATATCTACAGCTTGGGTGTAGTGATGGCGCAGGCGCTGACCGGTTTGAAGGGTGACATCGGCCAGATTCGTGGAGCGCTACCGGCATCGGTCGCGCCGGTGATCGACCGGGCCACCGCAACCGACGCCACCAGGCGGTACGACGACGCCCGCACGTTCGTCACTGACCTACACATCGCACTGGGCTCGAAATCCTCGAGCGGCGATGCTCGGACATGGGCGCCGCTGGACAATCCCTACAAAGGGCTCCGGTCGTTCCGCGGTGCGGACGAGGGTGACTTCTACGGACGAGAACGCCTTGTCGATCGACTCATTGGTCGTCTGGGGCGATCGGGTGCTCAGGGTCGCTTCGTTGCCGTGGTCGGGCCGAGCGGAAGCGGCAAGTCGAGCGTCGTGAGGGCCGGTCTACTGCCGGCATTGCGAGATGAGGCGATCCCGGGCTCCGACGACTGGTTCAGCGTGGAGATGACGCCCGCACCCCACCCGTTCGAGGCGCTCGAAGACGCGCTCCGCAGCGTTGCCGTCACTCCAGCGGCCAATCTCCTGGAACAATTGGTGTCGACCGAACATGGACTCACCCGGGGCATCGGTCAGGTTCTGCCCGACGATGGATCGCAACTGATCTTGCTGGTCGACCAGTTCGAGGAGCTCTTCACACAGGTCGCACCCGCGATCGCTTCCCGCTTCATCGACATGCTGGTCAGCGCAGTTGGTGATCCCCACAGCCGACTTCGTCTCGTGATCACCATCCGCGCTGACTTCTACGATCGCCCCCTCCGCCACCGCGGGATCGGGGAACTGTTACACGACGGCACCCAGATCGTCACCCCCATGACCCCTCAAGAGCTGGAACGAGCGATCACGGCACCGGCGGAACAACTGGGTGTGACGATCGAGCCTGGCCTCGTGGCCGAACTGGTGCACGACGTGGCCGATCGGACCGGTGCGCTTCCGCTGCTCCAGTACACGCTGACCGAACTGTTCGAGACCCGAGCCGGAAACAGGATAACCGCCGACGCGTACCGGGAGCTCGGGGGTGTGTCCGGTGCCGTCGCCGAGCGGGCCGAAGGTCTGCTCATCGAACTCGGAGGCAACGCCACCGATGTTGCCCGTCAGGTCTTCCTTCGGCTCGTCACCATTGGAGAAGACAGCGAAGACACCCGACGCCGGGTTCTCCAGCGTGAGCTCGAACAGCTCGCGGTGGACCGAGCAGAGTTGGACGCCGTACTCGACACGTTCGGCCGCCACCGGTTGATCGGCTTCGACCGAGACCCTGTCACGAGAAGCCCGACCGTCGAGATTTCTCACGAAGCGCTACTCACCGAGTGGGGACGCCTGTCCGGGTGGATCGAATCAGCACGCCACGATGTTCGAAATCAACGACGCCTGGCAGAAGCCATGCACGAGTGGAACAACGCAGACCACAACCCCGACTATCTGCTGCGCGGCGGCCGGCTCGACCAGCTGAGCCTGTGGGCCGGAACCTCCTCACTGTCCCTGTCCGTACCCGAGGCGGCGTTCCTGGATGCCAGCCTCGCCGAGCGTGACCGGGCCACCGGCGAGGAGCAGGCCAAGGAGCTTCGGGTGGCTGAGGCCGAGCGTCACGCCCGGCGTCGACTCCTGATGCTCACCGGATCGGGTGTGGTCATCGTCCTTGTCGCCGGCCTGGCGTTGTTCGGAATCCTTCAGTGGCGATCAGCGTCAGAAGCTCGGGACGAGATCGCGGTCGCCGGGGCCGAAAGTCTCAGCCTGTCGGGCTCGGCCCAGTTTCAATCGGGCTCGGCAGCCAACCTGAACGAAGATCCTGAGCTGGCCCTGCTGCTCAGCGTCGAGGCTGTTCGTTCCACTGCACCGCTCGGCTTTGCCACCGAGGAAGCGGTCGATTCCTTGCACTGGGCGCTCCAGCGTCTCGGAGTGACCTATCCCGTGGGAGCCGATGCTCCATTCGTCGTTCGTTCCGGTCCCAACGGACTGACCGGCGTCTTCGTGATGTCACCGGCAGAGCTGGTGGCATTGGCCGAGACCGCAACCGATCGTCGCCTCACCGACGCCGAGTGCGAACTCGTGCTCGAGCGATCGTGTCCACAGAGCGGGCCCGTACCCGCGGATCTGCCGCTTCGATTTGGCGACGAGAACTACAGAACCGTGATCCCCGACGTCGTAGCTGGAGCCACCGCGGCGCCTCCCCTCGCCGGCACAAAGGTCAGGTTTGCAGCCACCAACACGATGGGAGGAAACGAAGGTCTCGAGCTGGAGTTCGAGAAGTTCGAAGCGCGAACCGGCATTGAGGTGGAGATCGTCCCGGAAAACTTCCTGGAGGTCACAGTGGCGCTTTCGACCGCGGGTGTGCAGGCAATCCCCGACGTCGCGACCTTCTTCACACCGGTCCAGGCAGCCGACTGGCCCACCGCAGTAGACCTCTTCACCTATCTAGATACCGAGCAGCTCCGAGACGGTTTCGGTGATTACATGATCGACCTTGGTTCGATCGAGAATGGCTCGGGTGAGGCCGAGCTCCGGTCATTACCGATGGTGCTGGTACCCGACGGTCTTGTCTTCTATGCCCCCGATCAGTTCGCTGAGGCTGGATACGAGGTACCTCGGACGTGGCAGGAGCTCCTGGATCTGTCGAACCAGATTGTTGCCGACGGCCGAGCGCCGTGGTGTTTCCACTACGAGAGTGACTTCGCGTCGGGCTGGCCTGGTGTCCACTTCTTGGAGGACCTAGTGATGAGAGTCGGTGGTCTGGATGCACTCGATGCGTTAGCGGCCGGTGACCTGGCGTTCGATGACCCGATTGTGCTCGAGGCGGGCCGGCTGGCTGATCAGTTGGTGTTTTCTCCCGGTTTCGTTGCTGACGGTCCTCAGTCGATAAGTCAGAGCGGTTGGGCCTGGCCTGTGGCCAGGGTTCTGGAGACGCACCCTGTCAGTGGGGATCCCGGACCCGAGTGTTGGCTGGTGGTTCAGAGCGCCTGGATGTTGGGTGTGCTCGGCCCGGAGACCGGTCCAGCGCCGGCTGGGGTTCTCGGTGAAACGATCGACTTCTTCACGCTGCCCACTGTTGACGGAACCGCCAGTCCAGGCGTCACTGCGGGCGCAGAGATGGTTGCCGCGTTGGGAGATCGCCCGGAGATTCGATCGCTCATTCAGTGGATGTCGAGCCGTCGGTGGGGTGAGGAATGGGCCAAGCTTTTCGTAGGCGACAATATTGCCGATCCGTTCTTCTCTCCGCATCGTCAGTTCGACCGACACGCCTACCTCGGGGACCGAAGCCAAGCCGAATTCGATCGGAGGCTGGCACTTCACGATCTCAATCACGACAATCTGGAGGCTGGAACCTGGCGCTTGCACCCAAACCGGCTGATGCCGAGACAGTTCGCCAACTGGACCGACACTCCCAGTCCGGGGCCGGTGCTGCAAGGGATTCTCGACTGGGTCGATGGTAAGAAATCGATCGAGGAGGCGCTCAGAGACATCGAGTCGGTTCGAGGTGACTATCGTCCCTGGCCGGGGGAGGGGTGAGCAGCTGCCTCGACTCGGGTAACAGCGACCTCGGCTTTGTCTACTGGCTACGGTGCAGGGATGGCAGAAGCTGATGTAGTCGAAGAAGTCATCGATGCTGCGACCGATGATGGTGAAATGGCTGTGGTGGTCAAGGCACCGTCCAGTGGTGCGAGGGCGACGGTTGTGATCTTCCAGGACGCGCCTGGTATCCGGGGCTCCCTGCACGACTTCGCCAGGAACCTGGCCGGTGAGGGGTACCGGGTCGTGATGCCCGACCTGCATCATCGCTTCGGGCGCATGATCGGCTACGAGGCGAGCGAGGCAACTCCCGAGGCCCGCGCCCACATCAGCCAGATGTTGGGGGCGATGACCGATGCCCAGATCCAACACGATCTCGACGCAGCCCTGGCTGCCACCGGAAGCGAGGCCGAAACCGGCATGGGGTGTGTCGGGTTCTGCCTGGGAGCTCGGGCCGTGTACCAGTCACTGCGGCGGTTGCCGGATGCGTTTGTGGCAGGAGCGATGTGGCACCCGAGCTTTCTCGCCAACGACGTGTCCGGCTCGCCGCATCTCACCGCCGCGACGCTCGATCAGCCCCTGTACATCGGCATCGGAACCGCCGACAAGGTGCAGTCGATCGAGATGCACCGGCCGTTCTTCGATGCGGTCGAACCGCTCGGCCATGTCGAGGTGAGGGTGTTCGACGGTGCCGACCACGGCTACACCTGGCCGACCTCGCCCAACTACCACGCCGAGGCAGCGACGGTTTCCTGGGAACGCACCCTGGCGCTGTTCGACGCAACCCTCGGCTGAGTCCCGGGCTGCACCGCTCGGCCGCCAACAACGGAAGAGAAGTGCGGTCGTGAAACCCCGGGCGCAAGGTGAAAGGGGGAGTGGTTCAGCCGGTCATGTTGATGTA
>JBLYYW010000268.1:0-3884 GCA_048550155.1 Acidimicrobiales bacterium
ATCCCGTTGCCTCCGGCGCCGACATCCGCGAAACGTTCGGTCGTATGGCTATGAACGATGAAGAGACCGTTGCCCTGGTCGTTGGTGGTCACGCCTTTGGCAAGATGCACGGTGCTGGCCCCGAAGACATGGTGAACCGCGAGCCCGAAGGTGCACCGATGGAGCAACAACTCCTCGGCTGGAAGAACGACTTCGAGTCGGGCCTTGCTCAGCACACCACCAGCTCGGGTTTCGAGGGTGCGTGGAACTCCACCCCAACCAAGTGGGACAACAACTACCTCGAGACGTTGATGGACAACGAGTGGGAGCTCACCGAGAGCCCATCGGGTCACAAGCAGTGGCACGCTCCGGCCCTCGCTGGAACCGTGCCTGACGCCCATGTGGAGGGCGTGTTCCACGCCCCCGCGATGACCACGGCCGACATGGCTATGAAGATGGACCCGATCTATGGTCCGATCTCCCAGCGCTTCCGTGACAACCCTGAGCAGCTCGACGAGGCGTTCGCCAAGGCCTGGTACAAACTGTGTCACCGTGACATGGGCCCCAAGGCCAACTTCCTCGGCCCAGAGGTTCCCGACGAGGAACTGCTGTGGATGGACCCGATCCCCGAAGGCACCCCACTGAGCGACGCCGACGTGGCAGCGGTGAAGGCCGCCATCATGGCCACCGATCTCACAATAACCGAGCTGGTCGAAACCGCGTGGGCTTCGGCTTCGACGTTCCGTCAGACCGACCGTCGAGGCGGTGCCAACGGTGGACGGATCCGCCTTGAGCCACAGGTCAGCTGGGACGCCAACAAGCCAGCACAACTTCGTCGAGTGCTCACCGCCCTCGAAGGGGTCCAGTCGAGCGCTGGTGTCTCAGTCTCCATGGCCGATCTCATCGTTCTCGGTGGTGCAGCAGCCGTCGAAGCTGCGGCCAAGGCCGGTGGCCATGATGTGACCGTTTCGGTCAGCACCGGACGTGGCGACGCCACCCAAGAGCAGACCGACGTGGAGTCCTTCGCGTGGCTCGAGCCAAAGAACGATGGCTTCCGTAACGTCATCGGCAAGGGCAGCAGCCACGTCGCCGAGCACATCCTCGTCGACCGGGCCCACATGCTGGATCTCGGTGCGCCAGAGCTCACCGCACTCGTCGGCGGCCTCCGAGTCCTCGGCGTCACCAACGACGGCCATGGTGTACTCACCGATCGCGTTGGCACGCTGAGCAACGACTTCTTCGTGAACCTGATGGATCAGGGCACGGAGTGGTCTGCGGCCTCGGATGCCGAAGACGTGTTCGAAGGCAAGGACCGCGCCAGCGGCGACGTGAAGTGGTCCGGCACGCGGAACGATCTCGTGTTCGGCTCCAATTCGATCCTGCGTGCCATTTGCGACGTCTACGCAGCCGATGACGCCGAGGCGAAGTTTGTCAACGATTTCGCGGCGGCCTTCGCCAAGGTCATGGACAACGATCGCTTCGATCTCGCCTGATCCTCGTTGGCCACCGTCATCTCTGACGGCCAGACAACACAGCGCCCCGTCGGACTCGTTCCGGCGGGGCGTTCAACGAAACGGGTGGCAAACCGCCCCGCGGACGATTTCCTACAATGCTGTGGTGCGCTCGCTGCTCGACACGATGTCGTCGGTCGGGCGGGGTCCGGCACTGTCGTACTTTGAGCCTGAGACCGTTATCCCCGGCGACAGCGACATGGAATGCGACGCCAGGATCTGGCACGACAACCGGTACTCACCGATGAGACCTTTGGCCTCGAGAATCTTGAGTTCGTCGTCGTTCAAACTGAACGGTTCACCGTCGGTGAAGGTGACCCGACACGACGTGCACTGGGCCCGCCCCCCGCACAGGTGGAGGATGTCGACACCGTTGTCTTCGAGGGCGAGTACGAGTCGGGTCCCGTCTTCAACCTCAAAGGAACGATCATCGATGTTGACTATGGCCATACGGCACCCTAGGTGAATGAAGGACCCGGCCGGGCTCGGGGTGACATTTCTTCACATTTGGGTCCGCTATGACTGGAGCAGCGGCTAGCGCCGTGCGCTGGAGCTTCGCCAGATTTCGGGGTCCAGTTCGGAGGCGGCGCTGGAGGGGTGGAGCGCGGCGAGTTCGTCGGCGAGGTTTCGGCATTCCGTGCGCGCCTTGACGTACTTTCGAAACGCTGCCACCGACCTCTCATTGGCTACTTTGGCTCTGTGGGCAAGATTGGCGTCTTGGGGTGCGGCCTCGGCCGTCAGCCGGGCCGCTTCTGCGTCAACGAGCAACCGCCCGGCCTCGGTATCGAGTGCGGCTGCGGTGCGTTCATGTTTTGCCAGCAGATCGGAGAGTCGGGCGATCTCAGCCAGTGTGCTCTTGGCGGGGTCGGCATCGAGGCTCACCTCTTCGGTGGCCAACACCATGATCGCGAGCGGCAGGCTCTCCACCAGCATGCCCAGCGGCGTTTCGTGCGGTCCGATGGCATGGCCTCTCCGCACGCGGAGCGGGGCGAGGGCCAACGTCGCCGCGCCCAATGCGGTGGTGAGGGAAGCTGGGGTGGGGTCAGCGCGTTTCACTTCGGCGTTGATTCGGCCCTTTTTCAGCAGCAGCCTGATTCCCTCGAGGTCGGCATCGCTTTCGTCGCCCGGTACGTAAGCGACGATCGAAGCTTCGGACCACGATCGGTCCCGGGCACACAACCAGGCCAGCAGGGTGATCAGCTGACCCACCTGATCGTCGGACCACCAAAGTGCGATCGAACGCTGATTGCGAGGGGTCTGTTCGAACCGATCCCAGGCGTCCGGCCGTACGTTCAACACTGCGACGTTGGTTCCAAACCGCACGCAATTCTGCAGCATCTGACCGTAGAGCCGGCCCTCGTCGGCGCTCTCGCGAAGGTCCTGCACTCCGAAAAGGGTGAGGTTGGTTCGGATCTTTCCGATGCCGTGCGACTGCACCAGCGTTTGCACGCCAACTTCGGCGTCGGCGACCACGAGGGCCTTGGCGAAGGTTCCGGGAGCAATCTCATCGGCCTCGGCGGAAAGATCCCGTTCGATCGCCGCAGCCTCCCGGCGCCGGATCGGACCTCTGCCTTCGATCAAGCGTACGGCGGTGACAAAACCCGAATCACCCTCCAGCCACGACGCCATGGTGAGCATCCGCCGCCGGGTGGCCGGATCTCGGGGCACGAACGCCAGCGCGCATGGCCGCCAATCGCGGGCAGCCACGGGCTCTGCGGCGTGGGCCTGAAGGTGCTGGCGCGCCCGTGTGTAGTGGTAGGAGCCGGCGCTGTCGATCCAACGGTCTGGCACGTCGCGTCGGCGCAGATAGCCGTAGAGGCCAACGAAGATCATCGCGGCGAAGGCACCGGCTACCGGGTTGATGGCGACGATCACGCCAACGCAGGCGAGGGTGCCGGCCAGGCTGGTGCGGTGTCCGCCGTACTTGAAGGTCGGCCGGAATGCGGTACTGCCGGCCCGAAACTCGTAGTAGGTGGCGTAGTTGATGATGCCGTAGGTGGCCAGGAAGAACATCGAGATGATCGGGGCGATGGTGTTCAGGTCGCCGATCGCCACCGTGCCCAGTGCAATGATCAACGAGATCCCCAGCGCTCTCCTGGGGTTGTTGGACCGGCCAGCTCCAACCGCGAACCGATCGAGACCGGGAAGGACCCGGTCTTCGCCGAGACGCTGCAACACGCGTGGACTGCCGAGCGTCGAGGCCAACGCCGACGAGATCGTGGCGGCCAGAACCCCGACCAGCATCGTCCAGGACTGCCAGGACAAGTCGCCGATGATCGTGTTTGTCTCACTGACCAGCCGGGGAGCCGGCACAGCGCCGGCGAGCAGGACCATGACTATCAAGTACACGACGGTGGAGAGCGCGACGGCGGCGAAGGTGCCGTTGGTGATCGA
>JBLYYW010000269.1:0-8085 GCA_048550155.1 Acidimicrobiales bacterium
CCACGACGAAACCGACGTTGAGGCTGTCGGTGAGGATCTGATCACAAGGATCGATCGTCACCTGGATTGCGTCGAAGGCGCTCAGTTCCACAATCGGATCTGTTCCAGGTGATCCTGCCACGAAGCTCACGCGGCCATACCGGTTCCACGCGTTCTCGTAACGGCCCTCCGGGTCGAGGGTTCGCCAGGCGTCATGGTCTGGAAATGGACTGACACCTGAAACATGGTTGACACCGGTCGCGGTCACCAGACCATTGAGTATCAGCTCATCCCGCACGGGCCGGTCGGCGGAGAACACCACCCACCCGGTCTCGGGTTCTGCGGTGAAGGCCAGCTCACGGACCTCGTTGGAAAGCCTTGCATCAGTGATCGGCTCGACGCCGACCTGGAGAGGGTTGATCTGCGAAGCCTGAAGCAGTGAGAAGATGACCAGCACAGTGAGACCCAAACGTCGATTCGGTTGCTGAAGGCAATACCCGATGCCAACCGCGACGACCGCCAGTAGCGCTGCAGCGGTGAGAGGATTGACCGTCACTCCGCCGACGCCGTACGTGACGGCCACCAGAACAGAAGGCACCGCAAACGCAAGGAGACCACCACTCACCTGACGGGCGGACAGCGAGACGCCGCTTGTCCTCAGATGATCGATGGCAAGGATGAGGGCGATCACGCTCCCGAAGGCCAGTCCGTGTATCACCCGTTCAGGGGGAACGCGGTTGAGGAGGAGCGGTGCACCCACAACAGATGGCAGGGGAAGGAGCGCCCACGCTCCGAATGCGGCACAGACTCCCAGAACCGCACGGAGAGGGGCCGAAGATGGTGATGGGGCTCGGACGCCTCCCGCACCGGCCGTGATCAGCGCCGCAGCGACCGGGATCGCGAAGATCATTCCGCTGGAGTTCTCCGACTGGTTCGTACCGTTCACTGTGGTCTGAAGCGGTGCCGAGGCAAACAGGTCGAACGGGCCACTCAGCACCCAGCGGAGGTCAACACCGCCCCCGCCGACAGTTCTCTGACCGGGATAGACGGTTGACGCAATCGTTTCGATCGCCTCGCGATGACTAGCAAGAAATGCAGCCGTGATGGCACCACCGATCGCAACGGCGGGGACCGCGGTCTGGGCGAGCCTCACCAGCGCGTGTCGGCGAGTCGTCGAATCGAGGATGTCCGGTCCCACCACCGCCAGAGCAACAGCTCCGGTTACCAACATGGTTGTCACCTGCCACGGAACATAGAGTCCGGCCGCGAATGCGCCAAGGCACACGCCCGCACCGATCGCCAAGAGACTGCGTGGCAGAACCCGTTCTGACCGGTAGGCCCACAACGTCAGGGCAGTCGCCAACGATGCGTAGCCGATGGTCGTGTAGGTTCCAGGACCGGTCCACCATTGCGTTATCGGGCTGAGGGTGACTAGTAGTCCGCCTGCGCTGCTCAGCCCCGGAGATTTGGTGAGTGCGAGCAATAGGGCGTAGACGCCTAGAAATTGGAGTCCGTGGAGGATCCACCACTCGAACGCCAACGCCTGCCCGCCGTCGAAAAGTCGGTACGGGATCAGGTGGGGCTTGATCACGACCTCCCACCCCTCCACAGGCAAGTCGGCGATGATGGCGGCATCGTGGGAGCCGACACCTCCGCTTGAGCGATCGGGCAGTCCCAGTTGGTCCTGTGCAATGACCCAGGGAGTTCTGACGAACCACTCGTCGGACCTGATCGGACGAGGGCGTCCGTACAACAGCCCAGCCGGATCGTCGTCGGCTGTGTCGTCGTAGATCCCGATCGACGAGCCATGAATCGACAATGAGCCGAGCACCGCAACCAGCGTGAAGGTCGCCAACGGGACCAGCCAGCCCCGTGAGATGGAAGGGACGCGAGGCAATGACGGCGCGCGATCCGAGACCATCATTGCCTATCGGCCGCCAGCTCGTTTGTTTCACGATTTTGGGCTCCGAGGTCCCGGCGGAGCGGCTAACGATCGGTGCCGCGAATGCCGATAGATACCCATGCGCCGCCCCAGTGACAAGGTAGGAATCGCCGGTGACCTACCCGGCTCGCGAGCGGTCGGAAGGTTGGGAAATCCCCGAAATCCCAGCCTGATTGTCTGATGTTCGGTCGCAGACTTCCTCTGATCGCCGGCACCGCGGCCCTTACCGCGTTTTTTGCGGTAGTACATGCCTGGCAATTGGCGCCGACCAGCTACTCGGTGGTCGACACGTGGCGCTTCCCGTGGACGCTGGTCTATCTCTCGCTACTTCTCCTTTCGTCGTATGCGCTCGGGCTTCCCGAACTCCCCAAGACCCGACTCGGCGCGGTGTCGTCGGCTGCGGCGGCGGTGGTCAGTGCACTGGTCGGGGTGTCGCTGTTCCAGTTGGTTCTCGGAACGCCGCTGTTGCCCCGCGTGGTTTTGGGAGGCGTCGCGCTCTGCTTTGTGCCGTGGGCCGTCGTGTGCTGGAACGCTGAGCACGATCGGGTTCGCAGGACCACACTACGAGCCTGCTACGTGGGCTCGGCTCAAGAGTGTTCCGAGCTTCTTGCGGACTTGGCTGGCGGCCTCGTTCCCGTGGAGATCGTGGCGACCCACATTCGTGACAGCGCAACGCCAGCACCGGTTGGGACGCTGGAAGGAATCGATCCGTCCAGGGTCGACCTGGTCGTTCTTGACATGGCCTCGCTAGCCGATCCCTCGATTGTCTCTCAGGTTTCCGATGCCCACCGCAAGGGTGTTCGGGTCCGGACGGTTTCGTTGTTCAGCGAGGAGTTCTTGGGGAAGGTCCCGGTCGGCGACTTGGAACGCATGTCGTTGTTGTTCGACATCGGCGAAGTCCACCGGATCCGCTACGTCCGCTGGAAGCGAATCATCGATGTGGCCTTCGGCGTGTCGGGCGTCGTAGCTCTGGCACTCATCGTACCTTTTGTGTTCTTGGGGAATCTGTTCGGCAACCGTGGTCAACTGCTGTACCGCCAGCAGCGCGTCGGCCGAGAAGGTTCCACGTTCGAGATCCTGAAGTTGCGTTCGATGACGGCCAGCCCTGGCGCGGATACGAGCTGGACAACCGAAGACGATCCCCGCATCACCCGATTCGGTTCTTTGCTGCGTAGATCACACCTCGATGAACTTCCCCAAGCATGGAACGTGCTGCGGGGCGACCTCTCGGTCGTCGGCCCCCGACCGGAGCAGCCACACTATGTGGCCGAGCTCAACGAGAAGATCCCGTTCTACGACACTCGGCATCTGGTGCGGCCGGGACTGACCGGCTGGGCGCAGGTCAACTATCCCTATGGTGCCAATGAGATCGATGCACGGGAGAAACTTCAGTACGACCTCTACTACCTCCGCCACCAGTCGCCCCGACTCGATGTTCAAACGCTGATTCGGACGATGCGCACTGTGGTCGGTCGAACCGGGCGATGACGGCTCCACCGCTCGTCTCCGTAGTGATCCCGGCCAAGAACGAGGCTGCGGACATCGTGGATGCACTCGGTGGAGTGGCTGCGCAAGACATCGACCTGGCCACGGTTGAGGTCGTCGTGGTCGACGGTGACTCAGAAGACCGAACCAACGCGGTGGCGGCTGGAGCGTTGGAGTCGATGGGCTTGGCGCGCTGGGCGGTCGTTCCGAATCCCGGCGGGAACACTCCGTCGAACCTGAACTGCGGTCTCGACTGGGCTGCCGGGACATATGTCGTTCGCGTCGACGCAAGGTCGCTGCTTCCGTCCGACTACATCAGACGCACCGTCGCCATCCTCCAGGAGCGGCCCGAGGTGTCAGTCGTCGGAGGAAGCCAGGTTGCGGTGCCACGCGATGCCAGCGCGAAGGCGGCAGCAATCGCAACCGCGCTGAACAACCCGCTGGCCATGGGCGGTTCCCGGTACCGGCGGGACGGCTCGGCCAGCGGCAGAACCGACACCGTGTACCTCGGTGTCTTTCGGCGCGCTCAGCTGATCGATGCCGGCGGCTGGGATGAGCACTTTTCTACGAATCAGGACTTCGACCTGAACCAACGAATGGCAGCCTTCGGCCACGTCTGGTTCGAGGCGGATCTGCCAGTGGCGTACCTTCCTCGTGGCACCATCGGTGCGTTGGCACTGCAGTATCACCGGTTCGGTCGCTGGAAAGCCCACTACTGGCGTCGCACTCAGCAGTCTCCGAACCGTCGTCAACAACTCCTACTTGCCCTACCGCCCGCCGCTGGTGCCGTTGTGGTGGCGATGACCCTGTTGCTGGGTGCGCGTCGCTCGCTCGCCCTGACCGGCACCGGGGTGATGGCAGCTGCGGTCACGGGAAAGGTCAATCATCTCTGGGCATGGGCAATCAACGTGGTCGTCGCAATCGCCTGGTGGTCTGGAGTTGTTCGGGGTCTGGCGCGGGACGACGTAGCGCCCTGACCCTCAGCCGCCCGGTTTCAGCCCGGCGCTTGTGGCGTTGATCCGCCTGATCGGTGCGGGAGTCCTTCTGAGTATCCACCGCCCGATCATCCTCAGGATGTCTCGCCGTTGAGAGCCGAGCACGATTTCCACGCCGGTTTCGAGAACACGTTCCTTGATGTGACGTGCAGACCAGTTTGGGAATGTCCGCAAGTACCGGGGCAACACCACAACCGAAGCGTCGAGCTTGGTGTAGAGCCGCCACGGCACATGGCCCGCTGGGGTTAGCTGGCGCCCAAGGATTCGGTAGTCGGTCTTTGCGCCGACCGAATGGTCGAGTTCGAGTCCGGTCTCGAGCTCGATCGAGTAGCCCGCCTGCTGAACACGCAGTGCGTATTCGGTGTCGACCAGGTCGACCGGAAGGCGGGTTTCGAACCCTCCGACGGCCTCCCAAGCGGCCACCCGAAATGCTGACCCCGAGGAGATCGGAGCCAACGGATACCCGTGGAGACGACGGTCGCGGTAGCCGCTCCTGCCGGTGGCCCGATCGACGTATTGGGCTGAAACAATCGCGGTGCCCGCCGCAGCCTGGGACAGTCGGGCGGCGAGCTCCGCGGACCGATAGTGGGGCCACGAGTCTTGATCGAAATACGCCACCCACTGGTAGCCCCGGTCCCGTGCTTCGCCGACTCCCAAGTTGAGGGCCCAGGAAACCCCCACATTGCCGTCGGGTTTTCGAACGACCACATCGCCGGGTTCGATGAGCCCGGAGCCTCCGCCGTTGTCGATCAGGATCAGGTCGTCGTACGTTTCACGCAGGGCCGTGAGCAACTTGTCGACGGACTCATCCGGATGGAAGAGCGTCACGCAGGCGGCGATCGATGGGCGCTGGAGGTTCTCAGTCATCTGTGTCTCCTGATTCGCTTTTCATCAACCCGGCCTCGAACGCAACCCGCAGTTCGGCAGCAACGGTCAACGGGTCGCGACCGGCCAGCCAGAGATCGGAAAGCAAGCTGGCGACGTCGCCTCCACCACCGACCCGTGCCAACGCGGTCCGATGCAACAGGCGGTACGGCACCCACGCGTCGGGTCGGCCGTGGATCTGAGTGAAGGTCTCGACGCCGGCCCAGCGGAGGAGTTCCCGAACCGGCCGTGTGGTCGGGCTACCTCCACCCCGTTGGTGCCGGGCCATGAGGTCGTTGCGGAACGTTCCCGGCGAACCAGCGAGCGAGTACCGGTGCCACAGATCGAGGTCTTCGCCATACAGCACAAATCGGTGATCGAACCCGCCGATCGAAGCGAACGTGGTGACGTCGCCCACCAGCAACGCAGCCGATGCGAACCGTTTCGACCCGAGCGATCGCATTCGTTGGTACAGGCCAGGCTGGTTCGGGTCTTCACGAACGCTGGGAGACGCTACCTTCGACGGTCGAGATCCCCTTCTGGCCAGCAATGCGGTGATGGTCTTCATCTGTCGGATGATGCTCGGGTACCCGTATCCGTTTCGAATGATCCCGCCCGGGGTCTGCAGGGCGGGGGCGGCGAGGCCGCGACCCTGGCGTTCCACGGTTGTGCCAAGCTGATCGATCAGCTCGACATCCAGAGCGACGTCTGGGTTGTGGAGGCAA
Organism: Acidimicrobiales bacterium; assembly: GCA_048550155.1. Taxonomy (GTDB): domain Bacteria; phylum Actinomycetota; class Acidimicrobiia; order Acidimicrobiales; family SZUA-35; genus JABDIY01. The sequence continues at coordinate 5,991 of JBLYYW010000269.1, forward strand.
AACATGGCGGTGTCAACCGCGTCGACACCGCGGTTGCATGCCGGTCCGAACCCGACGTTGGCGCCGGATCGGACGACAGTGCCAGGCCCTTCGTATTCACCGCTGTTGTCGACGACCACAACAGCCCGGCCCCCATCCACCAGCTTCTGGGCCTTGGGTTCGATTTGGTCAGCGCACAGGAAGTTCACAAAGACAACTGTTGGTGATTCGGTCATGCCGATCGCCCCCGAACCGCTTCTCGTATCAGGCTGAGGTCGTTCCGGTCGACCGGCACCAAACGTTTGACCGAGGCATCGGGTAGCCGGCTCCAGACCCTGACCCCGTGGATCAGCGCTGCGAGATAGGCGATCGCAGTAGCTGCGGCTGCACCGCGGATTCCCAGCCATGTGGTCAGTGGTGGCAACACGATCACGAGAACGACGAGCGCAGCGAACGCTCCTCGGGTGCGGGCCGAGCTGTCGCCTCGGGCCAGCAGATCGGTGGTGACGATCTTCCATACGGCCAGTAGAACTGCAGCGAACGCGAGCATGGGAAGGACACTGCCTGCGTCACTGAACGGCTCACCGTAGGCGAAGGTGATGACCGACGGGCCGACGAGGACCAGCCCGATGCCCCCGACACAGGAGATGATGACCGTCAGGCGGGTGATCGTCTCGGTCGCGGTCGTGGACCGTGACGCAGCGATGTGAGGGAACAGGACCTGGGCGATCGCGTTGGGTGCGATCCAGAGCAGCTCCGACAGGGGTAGGGCGACCGAGTAGATGCCCAGTCGGGCTGGCCCGAGTAGTGCGCCGACCACGAAGATGTCCATTCGGTAGATGGCGAACTCGATGAGAAGACCGATGCTGACGGTGAGATGTTCTCTCACGATCCAGAACCACTCGGTCCAGGTCGTCAGCGAAGATCGCAGCACCCGAAATGTGGTGGGCGTCGCAATCGACACGAGCCGCGTTGCCAGTGGGATTGCCAGCGCAGCATCGATGGAGAGTTGACCCTTGGTTGCCAGTAGTGCCACCGCAAGCAGGAAGCCAGCTGCGTTGGTGAGCTGCACGGCGACCAGCTGCCGTACCTTTCGGCGCCCTCGATAGATCGAGTTGATCATTCCTTGCCAGCCGAGTGTGACGGCGCCACCAACGACCAGAAGTAGGGGAGCGACCCGGATGGTGGTGATCGACGGGGCGAAGAGAATCACACCGAATGCGACCACCAAACCGGCGAAGGCGATGGCGACCATGTGGCGGTGAACCAACGACCGCAGCCGCGCATCGATGCCGATTTCGGCGGCACGTCTGCTGACCCACATGTCGGTGCCGAGAGAGGCGGTGGTGCCGGCGATGAGAGCAACGGTGTACAGGGCGGTGTAGACACCCTTGCCTTCCGGTTGGAGGGTGCGACTGAGAATGAGCCCGCCGAGGGCACCGATGACGAACGATCCCCAGTTGCCCAGGATCGACGTCAGGGAGTCCCGTGCAAATGAGCTTCGTGTTCCAGCGCCCAGGGGTGCGGAATGGTCGCCTCGATCAGTGTTCTGATCCCGGGTGGGAGAGGGCGCGGCGGACACCTGTTCCAATCGGCGTCGAATGCCGTCTGCTTAGTGGTGGGTACCCGCGACGGTGGCGGCGTCTACGAGAGCGGTTCGAGCTGTTTGGACTTCCACAGCGCCCTGTGGGGTTGCTCGATCATCACCTGATCGGCCGGTCGGGGGGTTGAGGTATAAAAATACAGGATCAGCGACTTGCGGCTGTTTCCCTCGGGGCACGCCAGCGGAATCGGATGTCCGTGGTAGGAGTAGTCGTGGGTCTCGAACAGCAGCAGGCGGTTGTAGGCGGGGGTCACGCTGGTCACACAGTTCTGCATCTCGCCGTCCCACATCTCGAACCCGCCCTGCCACTCGGGCCTCCAATCCTGGTTCAGGTACAGGATCGCATTGAGCCGGCGGTGCACCTGCATCTGGTGATGCCAGTTGCCGTCGCAGTGCACGTCGAGCAGTCCTCCGGGAAGAATGCAGTTCAACCCGCCACCGGTGTAGTAGGGGTCTGAGATCAGGTGATCGATCTTGGTGAGACGGCTGAGGCGTCTCATGAACTCGCCGGAG
>JBLYYW010000270.1:0-3638 GCA_048550155.1 Acidimicrobiales bacterium
ATATCCATGATTCCGTGCTCCAGACCTTGGCCCTGATCCAGCAGTCCGAAGACCCTCAAACCGCCAAGAACCTCGCCCGCCGACAGGAGCGTGAGCTTCGGAACTGGCTCGACCCCACCCGCGCTTCACGGGTTGGAGGCAGCATCCGGGGCCACATTGACCAGTTGGTGAGCGAAGTGGAAGAACTGCATGGGGTGCCGGTGGAGGTGGTGGCGGTGGGCGACGCACTTGTTGATGAGCAGATCGCGCCGCTGCTCAATGCTGCTCGCGAGGCAACGCTCAACGCTGCTCGCCATAGCGGCACACCGCGGGTCGACATCTACTTCGAGGTCAGCGACGATCGGGTCGAACTCTTCGTCCGCGACACCGGAAAGGGGTTCGACCAAAACGCGATCGCAGCCGATCGGCGGGGTGTGAGCCAGTCGATCATTGGCAGAATGGAACGAGCCGGGGGTTCGGCCATCATCACTACCGAAATCGGAGAGGGAACCGAAGTGGAGCTCACGATTGATCGAGACCGGAAAGAGTCCGCATGACCTACGCCCCAACCGTCATCCTCGTCGACGACCACGACATGGTCCGGGCCGGTGTGGCCGCTCAGTTGGGAGACCGCGTGCAGGTCTTGGCCGAGGCCGGCGATGTAGGCGAGGCGATCGAGAAGATCCTCGACCGCTCCCCAGAAGTGGTGCTGCTCGACGTGCACCTGCCATCCGGAACCGGTGCCGATGTGATCACCGGGGTTCGGGCTGCCGGCGGTGAGGACATTCGTTTTCTCGCGCTCTCGGTCAGCGACGCCCCAGACGACGTGATCGCGGTGATCAGGGCTGGTGCGCGTGGTTACGTCACCAAGTCGATCAGTGGTGACGAACTCGCCGAAGCGGTGATACGAGTCGCCGAAGGCGATGCCGTCTTCTCCCCCCGCCTGGCCGGGTTCGTGATCGACGCCTTCAGCGCAACTCTGCCAACCCCCGAAGACCCCGAACTCGACCTGCTGTCCCCTCGTGAGCAGGAGGTGATGCGACTTCTGGCTCGCGGCTACGCATACAAAGAGATAGCCCGGCGCTTGACCATCAGCATCAAGACGGTCGAGACCCATGCCTCCAACGTGCTCCGCAAGCTTCAGGTCTCCAACCGCCATGAGCTCACCCGGTGGGCTGCCAAGCGACGGATTGTCTGAGGGCTACCAGGTGCTGGTGGCTAGTACGCCGCCATCGACCACGAGGTTCGTGCCAGTGATCCACTGGGCGAGGTCCGATGCCAGGAAGGCGATGGACAAACCGATATCGCGAGCGGTTCCCAGACGACCCAGGGGAGCCGTACGGGTATAGCGCTCCACACCGTCGGGCCACGCCTCGGCCAGCCCGTCCCGGTCGATGAGACCGGGGCTGACGCTGTTGACTCTGATGCCCCTCGGCCCCAGTTCCGCCGCCGCAGCCCGGGTGTGCATGATGACCGCCGCTTTGACGGTTGCATAGTGACTGTGGGCGATCGCGGGCTGAAGACCCTCGATACTTGCGATGTTGACGATCGTCGACCCCTGTCCCATCAACGCTCCAGCGGCCTGGGTGACGAAGTGAACTGCGGACAGCCCTACACCCACGACCTCATTCCACTCCTGTGGGCTGATGTGGTCGAACGGTGTCACGGGCTGAAGAGCAGCGTTGTTCACCACGATGTCGAGCGATCCGCATTCATCAACGACCCGGTCGAGAAGCCGCTGCACCTCCACCGGATCGGACACGTCGGCCGCGTTTCCCCCCGAACGGCCCGAGTGGCGCATCACGTCGGCACCCGCTTCGGCCAAAACCGTCGCTATCTCTGCGCCAATCCCGGCCCTGGCGCCGGTGACGAGCGCTACCCGGCCCGACAGATCTATCTGAAGCATGTGCAATGCTATTCGGGTGACCACGTCTGAAGCCGAAACACCGACGATCGAATGGGTGGATGGTTCCATCCACCTGATCGATCAAACCCGCCTCCCGGGCGAGTTCGCCATCGTCAACGCCCACCGGGTGCCTGTTCTGGTCGACGCCATCAAGACCCTTGCGGTCCGTGGTGCGCCCGCCATCGGGGTGGCAGGCGCCTACGGCGTCGCGCTCGCTGCCCGAGAGTTTCCTCCACAAACCGACCGTGCCAAGTTCGATGACGCCGTCGAGTCCATTCGCTCAGCCCGTCCCACCGCGGTGAACCTGGCGAAGCGGGTCGATGAAGTACTGGCCGCAATGCAGTCTTCGAGCGAACCTCCGGCCCACGCCGCACTGACCGCAGCCCACGTCATTCGTGACGAGGAGCTTGCGTCATCGATCGCCATGGGAGAAAAGGGCGCCTACCTGGTACTCGACCTGTGCAACGGTGGGCCCGTGACCACAATGACCATCTGTAATACCGGTGGGCTGGCAACCGTCGAGCGCGGCACCGCGCTGGCGGTCATCCAGCGACTCCACGAGCTGGGTCACCTGATCGAGGCGTTACCGGTGGAAACGCGGCCCCTCCTTCAAGGCGGTCGACTCACGACATGGGAGCTCCACCGCATGGGTGCTCCCTTTCGTCTGATGGTCGATTCGGCAGGACCGTTTCTCCTCTCCAAGGGAGCCGCCGATGCCGTCTTGATCGGCGCCGACCGAATCGCCGCAAACGGCGACACCGCCAACAAGATCGGATCATTCTCCCTGGCCTTGGGCGCCCGACACGCTGGCGTACCCTTCATTGTGGTCGCCCCGGAATCGACGATCGACATGGAAACCGCAACCGGCGACGACATCGAGATCGAGGACCGCGGACCGGCCGAGGTGATTTCGGCGATGGGAACGCCAATCGCCGAGCCACACACCCCGGCAGTCAATCCAGCCTTCGATGTGACCCCTGCGTCGCTGATCACTGCGATCGTCACCGAGAAACGGGTGATTCGGTTGGACCAGGGTGAGAAACTGGAGCTCATCGACTCTCTCAGCCCTCAGGACATCCTCTAGTGACCCCGTCGGTGCGGTTGGTGAGCGAGCGGGTCGTTCCCGTCGAAGGGGATCGCGTCATCGTCGACGGCGCGATCGACATCAACACGGCCGGCACGATCGTCGCCGTTGGTCCCGAATCCGATCTGGGACCCGCCCCCGCCGATCGGCGCGTGGTCGGAGGTGTGCTGATGCCGGGTCTGGTCAACACTCACGCCCACACACCGATGACGCTGATGCGTTCCGCCGGGGATGGTCTGCCGCTGGAGGCGTGGTTGACCGACGCCGTCTGGCCGCGCGAAGGGATCATGACTCCCGACGACGCGAGGGTCGGGATGATGTTGGGCTCTGCGGAGATGTTGCTGGCCGGGGTGACGACGAGCTGTGAGATGTATCTGTTCGAAGAACACGTGGTCGAAGCCGCACGGGCGACCGGAGCCCGTTTGGTCATCACGCCAGGGATCATCGCAGCTCTTCACGGGTCCGCGTTCGGGACCGGCACCAGCCGCGCAGATTCCGTGGCCGAGTTCGTCCGCTCCCACCACGATCCAGCAGGCTTGGTCACGGTGGGGGTCGGCCCCCACAGCACCTATGACCTCACGCCCCAGCAGATCGGTGAACTGGCTGCCATGGCTCGTGACGTGGACACGTTCGTCCACGTCCACCTCGAAGAGACCCGAACCGAGCGGG
>JBLYYW010000271.1:0-3782 GCA_048550155.1 Acidimicrobiales bacterium
AACGTGCAGGACATCTTTCCTGATGTCGCCGTCGAACTCGGGATGCTGACCAACCAGAGGGCGATCAGTGCGGCACGGCGGCTGGAGAGGTCGCTGTACGAGGCTGCAGATGCGGTGACCGTGCTGAGCGAAGACCAGGCGCGAAACGTGCGAGCCAAGACAACCAGGCCTGAGAACGTTCACATCATCCCGAACTTCGTCGATACCAGCCGTGTCACCACCGTCGACCGGATGACCGAGTACCGGCGCACTCACAACCTGGCCGACGAGTTGGTGGTGATGTATTCGGGCAATGTCGGGTTCAGCCAGAGCTTCCACCTCGTAGAGGCTGCGGCGAAGCACTTTGCGGACCGACCCGATGTGCACTTCGTGATCAACGGCGAGGGTGCGGCACGGGCCAGCGTCGATCAGTGGGCAGGGCCGCTGCCGAACGTGACCGTCTCGGACTTCGCCCCCCGCGAGAAGGTGTCCGACGTGCTCGGTACCGCTGATCTCCACCTGATCCTGCTGAGCCAAGGGCTTGCGCAATCCAGCACGCCGAGCAAGCTCTACGGAATTCTGGCTGCCGGCCGCCCAGTTCTCGCCTCGATTGACCTGGGAAGCGATGCTGATGTGGTGATCAGGCGCTCCGGTGCAGGTCTCACGGTGCCCCCGGAAGACCCCGACGCTTTCATTCAAGCACTGGAAGTACTGCTCTCTGATCGGAACGAACTGGCCAAACTGGGTCAAAAGGCCCACGATTTCATCGATCAGTTGATCACACCTGACCAGCAGGCTGAGGCCTATGAGCGCCTCTTTTTGCAGCTGAAAGCAATGTAACCTGAGAATCTACCCAGTCCCGGCGGCAAACAGAAAAGGCAGTTCCCAGAATGCGCGCAGTGATCCTCGTCGGTGGTTTCGGAACCCGACTTCGTCCCCTCACCCTCTCGGCGCCCAAGCAGATGCTGCCGGTCAACGGGCTCACCATGCTCGAGCGGGTCGTCATGAATCTGGCCCGTGGAGGTGTGACCGAAGCGGTGCTGGCGCTGGGCTACCTGCCCGAGGTATTCCAAGAGGAGTTCCCTTCGGGCGAGATTGCCGGGGTGGCCATGCACTACGCCGTGGAGCCCGAGCCCCTCGACACGGGTGGTGCTATTGGTTTTGCGGCTCGTTTCGCCGGCTTCACAGACCAGACCTTCATCGCGCTGAACGGTGACGTGATCAACGATCTTGATATTGCGGGGCTGGTGGCCCAGCACCGTCGGTTCGGCGGTGAGGGAACGATCCATCTCACCCCGGTCGAGGATCCGTCCCGCTTTGGCGTGGTTCCGATCGATGCTGCCGGCCGGGTCGAGGCCTTCATCGAGAAACCTCCGGCCGAAGAAGCGCCCAGCAACTGGATCAACGCCGGTACCTATGTGCTCGAACCGTCGGTGCTCGAACGCATGCCCGAGGGCGAAAAGGTCAGCATCGAGCGGGCCGTGTTTCCTGCCATGGTTGCCGACGGCACCCTTTTTGCGGTCCAAGAGGACGGATATTGGGTGGATGCGGGCACCCCCGAGAGCTACCTGAAGGTGGCTCTGGATCTCGTGAACGGTGTACGGAGCGAGGAGCCAGCGATCGCCGCCGACACCATCGTGCATGAATCGGCTGCCGTGGAGAATTCGATCGTCGAGTCAGGTGCGATCGTCGATGCCGGCGCGGTCGTGAGTGGTTCGATGATCCAGCGAGGGGCCCGGATCGGCTCCGATGCGCAGGTGATCGATTCCATCGTGGGACCAAACGCACTCGTCGGCACCGGTGCCAAGTTGTCCGACCTCACGGTAGTGGGCGACTCGGTCACTGTTGAAGCCAACTCAGCGCATAGTTCGGCCCGTCTTCCCGCCAGCGACTAGCGCCGCCCTTCATCTGGCCCTTTTGCGCACGCGCCCGTATGCGGAGAGAATCGGCGGATGGACTTCGAGACGATTCTGTACAGCGTTGACGACAATGTGGCTCACATCCGGTTGAACAACCCGGACGGCGCCAACGCTGTCACTCCGAGGTTCTCTGCCGAGCTCCGAGCGGCAATGCTCGAGGCGCACGTCGACGGCGATGTCAGAGCGGTCTGTGTGACGGCCGAAGGGAAGGTGTTCTGCGCCGGAGGTGACCTCAAACTGTTCGCGGCTGAGGGAGCGCGAGTCGGTCGGGTGGCTTCGGACATGCTCACCGACTACCACGGTGCCCTGTACCGGATGAACGCCATGCCCAAACCGGTCGTCGCCGGGGTCGGTGGTGCGGCAGGCGGTGCAGGGATGTCCTTGGTTTGTGCGTTCGATCTTGTCGTGGCATCGGAGAACGCAAAATTCATCATGGCGTACACCAAAGCTGGAGTTACCCCGGACGGAACCAGCACCTATTTCCTGGCTCGTCATGTGGGGGTTCGCAGAGCCATGGACCTCGTATTGAACAATCGGATGTTGAGCGCCGAGGAAGCCGAACAGTGGGGCCTGATCAATCGAGTGGTCCCCAAGGGTGACGCTGACGGGGCGGCATTGGCGATGGCGCAGGAGTTGGCTGCGGGACCTGGGTTCGCGTTGGGGCAGGCGAAGAAGCTGGTGTACTCCGGGTTCGAGAGCACACTTCCTGAGGCGGGGGAGCGCGAAGCCGAGGTCTTCCTTGCTGCCTCCATGCATCCCGACGGGCTCGAAGGGATCGCTGCATTCGCGTCCAAACGGGCACCGGAGTTCAACCGAAGGTAACGTCGTCGTCATGGCCCCCAGTACCCGTTCCGAGGCTGTTGGCATCGCCGTTCCACTCGACGAAGCCAGACGTCGATCGACTTCGACGTTCGCCAAGACGGTGCTGGCCGAGGCAATAGGTGAGTCCAACCCCGAGGCCGCTGCGGCGGTTCTGGCCGAATCCGAGTGGCGGTCTGGCTACCACAAGCACTTCGTTGCGGCGACAGAGGCCGGGATCGCCAGCCCCACCGAGGCACGAGGGATTGCCTCGAGGGGCCTTGCAGCGGTCTCGGAATCGATGCGTTACGTGCGTGAGGGCCATGAACGATCTCTCGCCGAAGTGATGAGCTCCGAGGCGACAAACCCACCGTTCGATACGCACACGATTCCGGGTCGCTCTGGGCCTCTTCCTCGTTTCACAATCCCATACCGCGGGATCGACCTCGGTGACGACGATCTCAGAGGCCAGCTCGAGCGATGGGTTGCCGGGGGTGTCATCGAGGTCAGCGCCGCGGCCGCACTGGAGGAAGTGCTCGACAACCCCGACTGGCTCGACCTTTCAGACCTCACGTTCGTGGTCATGGGCGCCGGAGCTGAACTGGGTCCGTACCCGGCTCTTATGGGCTTGGGTGCGACGGTGGCCGCAATCGACCTACCGGTCGAAAGGATCTGGGACCGGCTCATGGCCCGAGCTGGAGGACGAAGCGCGCTGCTGTGCCCAACCAGGGACGGGTTCCCGGGGGCCGACCTCACCACTGATCTGCCCGAGATCCGTGATTGGATCAACACAATCGAGGGACCAATCGTGCTCGGCGGGTATGCCTACGCCGACGGTGAAGCCCACCTGCGGGTGTCCGCCGCTCAAGATGCTCTTATCGCAGATGCCTTTAGCAATCGGACCGTTGGCTCGGTGACGGTTGCGCATCTCCTCACCCCGACCGACTGTTACGCAGTTTCTGAACACACTGCGGAGGCCTCGCGACGGGCATGGGCGCGTCGGCCGCGGAGCCTGCGGATTGCCCAGGGAGCCGCCCGTACCGTTTCGGGGGGTCGTCTCTTCCACCAGGCCATCACCGATTGCAT
>JBLYYW010000272.1:0-4671 GCA_048550155.1 Acidimicrobiales bacterium
AGCGAACCAACATGGCCCCGTAGAGCGGGCCCCAGACCCAGCCGAGCGTCTCGATTGCCCCCAACGTTCCGAGCGCCCGAGCGCGCTGTTCGTGACGGAAGACATCGCCGACCACTGCCAATGCGACCGGGACCATGGCCCCTCCCCCAACTGCAGTGAGTACCCGGCCGACGAGTAGTGTGGTCAAGTTCGATGAGAGCGGAATGACAATCGTCCCCGCCAGGAAGACACCATACGAGCCCAGGAAGAGTCGTCGCCGCCCGATGACGTCGCTCAGTTTGCCCGCCAGTGGCATCACGGCGACGAACGCGATGAGGTAGACGTTCACGATCCATGCGGCGTCATCGAGTCCGTCGGGCAGCGTGAGGCCCACGTCGTTGATCATCGGCCGCAGCATCGTGGTGACCACGGTCAGGTCATCTGCGGCGACGAACATGGCGAACCCGACCGCGCCCAGGATCGCCCTCGGTGTCGCCCTGGCGGACACGCTTACTCTTCGACAGTCGGGTCGGTGATCGTGAAGGGTTCGCCGTAGTCGGAGAAGCCGAGTACCCAGCTGCTGTTTCCTTCACCTAGTTCTGCCTCGAATTCGAGAGTTGACACCAGCGCGGTTTTGGGGTCGAGCCAGAGGTCGATCTGAATGTCGCTCCCTCGCACGAGACCGGCGGTGACGGCCTGCATTCGATCTGCGGGCGCCAGCCCCCTGAGGTGGTACAACGTTTGGCCGTCGCGATCTTCTTCGCCAACAAATTCGACGTTTCGAAGGTCCCGCAGAAGCGGCTCCCACGCACCTTTCGGGTCAAAAAAGCTGCTGGGATCGATATCGAAACCGGGCGGCAGGGTCTCGAATTCGCCGGTGAGCGGATTGGACAGCCAAATTTCCTCGTCGATGGCGACGGCACCGATTTCTGTGTTGAGCAGACCGCTCACTTCGACCGCGAGTACCGCGTCAGCAGACGCCGGAGCGGCGAATCGGCCCTGGAGGCTGGTGAGACTGATGGCTTTGGCTTGATCGATGAAGACCGGATCCCCGCTTCGGTCGAGGGAGAACCTCACGCTTGTGACCCCACCCATCGCTGACGAAGCGGTCGTTTGGAGCGTTACCGGATCGGTGCTGAGCTGTGCAGAAGAGTCGTCTGCCTGGCCTGAACCCGAGCTGCACCCGAGGAGCGCGACAAGGATCACGACTGCGGCAATCGCGAAGCGGCGTCGTTCGGCAAATCTGGTTCGGTCCACACCCAATTGTGGCATCACCGGGTCCGTTCGAAGGGCACGGGGTCGCCAGATCAGTCCGGCAGGCGATAACGACCGTCGGGCCCTACAACGACCAACCCGTCCTGGAGGAGGCTCTCCAGGACACGTTCGGCTCTGCTTTGATCGTTGGGCCAACCCATCACCGAAGCGAGATCGTCCGGGCTCACCGGGCCCGTGGTGAGAGCTCGGACCATCCCGGCCCTGCCCTGACGATCGGAGCCGTCGAACCGACCCTGGGGCTTTGAAACCGAAGCTGATCCGTGCGACGGGTCGGGGCCGGAGCATTGCGAAGCGAACCACTCACAATGGCTCGACACCGGACACCGATGGCATTCCGGATCCCGCTTGCAGGTCAGGGCCCCGAGTTCCATGATCGCCTGATTCCAAACCCATGCGTGGTCTGGCGGGACGAGCTGGTCGGCCAACAGTTGTGCCTCGCGTGGCTTGAGCGATCGTCCTTCCCAGCGGGCGAGGACTCGGCCGATGTTGGTATCCACAACGCCATCTGGTCGTTCGAAAGCGAAAACCCGGACGGCACGAGCGGTGTAGGGCCCGACTCCGGGCAACGCCAGAAGCTCGTCGAGATCGGTAGGAACCGAACCGCCGTGTCCGTCGACGATCTGCACCGCAGCACGATGGAGGTTCAATGCCCGCCGGTTGTAGCCAAGCCCGCTCCACTCGGTGATCACCTCGGCCGGACCCGCTTCGGCCAGTTCCCGAGGAGTCCCGAACTTTTTCAGAAATTCAGGTAGGCGTTCTTCCACCCTCTTGACCTGGGTTTGCTGAAGCATCAGTTCGCTCACGAGCACCAGCCACGGATCCCGGGAGCGGCGCCATGGAAGGTCTCGTCCGAACACCCGAAACCAGTCGACCAACGCTTCGGAGCGAATGGTATTTCTGCCTTGGCTACCCACGGGTCATCAACCTACATTTGATTTCCTATGGCCTCCGATCCTCCCCCAACTCCCCAGCCCCAACTCCCAGAAGCTGCCGCTGCGCTCGATGCCGCTGCAGCCGTTGTCGACTCTGCCGTCCACCGGTTGGCGTCGCAAGGATCGGTCGACGACGACCAGGTCCTGGCCTACGACGCAGGCCATGCCGCCGCAGCCATCGAGACCGGGCGTTCGATGATCGACTACGGAGCCAAAGGCGTCGTGGAAGGCCAGCTCACCTGCGTCTTCATCGCCGATGTTGTGGCCGAACTCGGAGGCAAGATCTGGGGTCGCGAGGCCGCCTGGGGTGTCGAACCCTCCGCGCTCGACCCGGCTCGCGAGTTCGTCGCGACCTGGCGTGACCCTGATGTCCTGTCCGCGCTGGCCTACGAGGACGGCCCCCGCCACCTCGACCCCGAATTCGAATTGGTGGAGGACACGTTCAGACGCTTCGCAGCCGAACAAGTTGCCCCCCGAGCCGAACACATTCATCGAGCAAACGCGGACATCCCCGAAGAGTTGATCAATGGCTTGGCCGAAATGGGCTTGTTCGGCCTCAGCATCCCAGAGGAGCATGGTGGATTCGCCTCCGGTGGCGAAGGTGACTATTTCGGGATGATCATCGCGACCGAGGAGCTCAGCAAAGCCTCGTTGTGCGCGGCCGGTTCACTCATCACCCGACCAGAGATCTTGGCCCGGGCAATCGAGGCTGGTGGCACCGACGAGCAGAAGGCCAAGTGGCTCCCCCAGCTGGCGATGGGCGAGAAGCTCAACTGCATCGCCGTCACCGAACCGGACTATGGCTCCGATGTCGCAGGGATCAAGGTTGCGGCCAAGGAAGCCGCAGGACCTAACGGCGAGCCCGGGTACAGCATCACCGGTGTGAAGACGTGGTGCACGTTCGCCGCTCGGGCAGACCTGATGCTCGTCTTGGCCCGGACCGAGGACGACAAGACGCTGGGTCATCGCGGACTGTCGATCCTGATCGTGGAGAAGGAACAAGGCGACAGCCACGGCTTCGAACTCACCCAGGAGAGCGGCGGCAAGATGGAAGGCCGCCCGATCGACACCATCGGCTATCGGGGCATGCACTCCTACGAGGTCGCCTTCGACGACTGGTGGGTGCCCGCCGAGAACCTCATCGGCATGGATGAGGGCCGAGGTCGGGGCTTCTACTACCAGATGGCCGGTTTCGAGAACGGCCGTATTCAAACGGCGGCGCGGGCGGTGGGAGTGATGCAGGCCGCCTACGAGGCAGCCAAGGAGTACGCAGAGAACCGTGTGGTGTTCGGACAACCGATCGCTGAGTATCAGCTGACAAGAGCCAAATTGACCCGAATGGCAGCCATCATCCAGGCATCACGCCAGTTCAGCTATCAGGTTGGACGAATGATGGCGAAGGGCGAAGGCAAGATGGAGGCCAGCATGATCAAGGCATTCGTCTGCAAGGCCTCAGAATGGGTCACGCGCGAAGCGATGCAGATACACGGAGGTATGGGCTACGCCGAGGAGTACGACGTGAGCCGCCATTTCCTCGATGCACGAGTGCTGAGCATCTTCGAAGGGGCCGATGAGACGCTGACGCTCAAAGTCATCGCCCGCACGCTTGTGAAGCAAGCTCAAACCAACGCCTGACCGGTTTCTTCGCAATCGGCCTGTGCCGGAAAGGCCCCGGTGGGCGGGGCTCATCGTCGAGTCTGATGATGTGATCGTCGTTCGCAGTGTCTGACACCGTGAGCCGACCTACTCGAGTTGAATTGGTGAGTCGTCGAAGATGCGAGAGCCCATGGGGTCGTTTCGGTGCTTCCAGCGGTGGTGGAAGCGGCAGAGGAGCTGTCCGTTGGCGACCAGAGTTTGACCGCCCTGTTCGAACGGCTCGACGTGGTCGTATTCGCAGGTGCGAGCGGTCCTCCGGCAGCCCGGGTGGCGGCACCGATTGTCGCGCAGCCGGATCATGCGTTTCTGGATCGCTCCGAAGTGTCGTCCGCTCGCCCGGTCATCGACAATGTTGCCGTCTCGGTCGATCTTGTGGACTCTTACTCGGGAACCTTTGGTTTGGATCCGGTTGACGACGGCCGGTGGGATGAGGGTCCCGCGGGCGGTGCGGGGAAGGTAGACGGTGGAGAACCCCGGATCGGGCACCGGGACCGCAGTAGAGCTCGAAGTGCTGAAGGTGAGGGCCTCGCCGGCTCCGGGTTTGAGGATTTCGAGATGGGCCCGGTACTTCCCGTCCGGGTTCAAGACCAGCTCAACCAAGGCGTCGCCCAACGCCTGCGAAGGCTTGTTCAATCCGCTGCGGTGTTTGGGTGCTTCAGTCTCGATCGTTTCCACGAACGCCTCGGCGTGTTCTGGACCGACGGTGCCCGAGTAGTGGACATTGCCGAACAGATCAAAGCCGTACTGGAAGTGCTGCGCGGCCTGGTTGGCGATGTACTCATCCAAGGCAGAATCCTCGTCAGCATGGTTTCGCCAGCGGGCCAGATAG